>JAZSKZ010000096.1:0-5075 GCA_045535135.1 Faecousia sp. | reverse complement strand
CCGCTTGGCCTCCGACTTTACGGCTCAAGGAATCCGATAGAGTGCAATCTGTATGCGATATGCTCAGCGCCCTTAGTGTTGATGCATATGCAGACGATAATACTCTGACCGTAAAGAGCGGCAAGTTCAGCAGCTGCACCATAGACGCGGTAAATGACCACCGTATCGCAATGGCTGCAGCAATCGCAGCCACAATCGCAGACGGACCTGTTACCATTCTCGGTGCGCAATGTGTTTCAAAATCCTATCCCGCCTTTTGGGACATTTACAGAAATTTAGGAGGCAATTATGAGCAGTACCTACGGTGAGCACCTGAAATTATCCATATTCGGTCAGTCCCATGGCGCTGCCATTGGAATGACTTTGGACGGAATCCCCGCCGGGCTTCCCGTTGATTATGAAGCGCTGCAGGCGTTTCTTAACCGCCGTGCACCGGGTAATGATCCCTATTCCACTTCCCGCAAAGAAGCAGACGCCCCGGAATTCCTCGCCGGAATTGTAGACGGCTATACCTGCGGAGCGCCCATCGCCGCAATGATCCGCAACACAAACACCCGCTCCGGAGATTATAGTAATTTACGGGACTGCCCCCGTCCGGGACATGCAGATTACACCGCACAGATTAAATACGGCGGTTATCAGGATGTGGCTGGCGGTGGACATTTCTCCGGCAGACTTACCGCACCGCTGTGTATTGCAGGCGGCCTGTGCAAACAATGGCTGGAAAAGATGGGTATTACCATCCGGGCACACATTTCTGTAATTGCAGGCGTGGCGGACGAGCCTTTGTTTCTCGATTGGACAAATCCTGACCTAAACGCCATTCCCACCGATTTTCCCGTTCTCAATCCCGAGGCCGGAAAGAAAATGCAGGAGGCAATTGCCGCCGCCCGCAGCGAGGGCGATAGTGTAGGCGGTATTATTGAATGTATTGCGACAGGCATTCCCGCCGGTTGGGGTGAGCCTATGTTCGGCGGTATGGAGACCCGGATTGCTCAGATTATTTATGGCATACCGGCTGTTAAGGGTCTGGACTTTGGCTCGGGCTTTACAGGAAGCTATATGCGGGGCAGTGAGAATAACGATGCTTATAAAATTACAGACGGAAAGGTCGTTACTGCCACGAACAACGCCGGCGGCATTTTAGGTGGCATCACAAACGGTATGCCCCTTATATTCACCGTTGCGGTGAAGCCCACGCCCTCCATTGCAAAGGAGCAACAAAGCATTTCTCTTTCTGCAATGAACGAAAAGTCTCTGACCGTTCAGGGACGCCACGATCCCTGTATTATCCCCCGGGCGGTGCCGGTTGTGGAAGCTGCTGCGGCTATTGCGATTTATGACACTTATTTAGGAAACTGCAGGTAATAGGTATGGAAGAATTGAGAACCCAAATTGACAGAATTGACCACCAAATGGTAGCCCTGTTCGTTCAGCGAATGGATGTAGCCGCTAAAATCGGCGCATACAAAGCAGCACATCAGTTGCCTGTATTGGATGCCAAGCGAGAAGCCGAAAAGCTTGTGCAAATCGGTACGCTTGCCGGTGAAGATATGGCCGAATATGCAAAGGCGCTTTATGAAACTCTGTTTTCGCTCAGCCGTCAATATCAGGATAAAATTCTCTCCTCTGAGGTGGATAAATGAAGTATGGACTTTTAGGCAGACACCTGTCCCACACCTATTCCCCTATCATTCACGGTCTGTTAGGAAACAAAAACTATACCGTTTTTGAAAAAGAACCGGAAGAACTGGAGCAGTTTCTGCGCTCTAACGAATTTGCCGGAATTAATGTAACGATTCCTTACAAAACAGACGTACTTCCTTACTGTATGGAGCTCTCTCCACAAGCCCAAAAGGTCGGCGCGGTTAACACAATTATCCGGCGGGAGGACGGCACACTATTTGGCCATAATTCTGATTATTTTGGTTTTTATGCCACCCTGCAAAAGTCCGGCCTTTCCGTGAAAAACAAGAAGGTTCTGGTGCTAGGTAGCGGTGGTGCTTCCAAAGCCGTCTGCGCAGTACTGGGCGATATGCAGGCAAATACCGTAATTATTTCCCGTAGTGGCGAGAACAATTACGAAAACCTGCACCTCCACAGGGATGCTGCAGTTATTGTAAATACAACACCCCTTGGTATGTACCCCAAAACCGGAGTCAGCGCTCTGTCGCTTAAAGGTTTTCCTGCGCTGGAGGGAGTAATTGATGTGATTTATAATCCCGGTCGCACACAGCTTCTTTTGGATGCAGAGCATATGGGGCTTGTTACAGAAAACGGCCTTTATATGGTGGTTGCCCAAGCTGTGGAATGCGCCAAAATGTTTATGAATAAGGAAATCCCCATCAGCGAAATTGACAGAATCTACCTGCATCTTAGGAGCCAACGAGAAAACATCGTTCTCGTCGGTATGCCCGGCTGCGGTAAAACCACAGTAGGAAAACTTCTTGCCGAAGCCCTCGGGAAAACATTTGTAGACTGCGATGAGACGATTGAAAGAGAAGCGAATATGCCCATACCCCAGATTTTTGCGGAAGGCGGAGAGGAACGGTTCCGCAAATTGGAAACCCAGGCGCTTTCCCTGTTGGGCAAGCAATCAGGTCAGGTTATTGCCACCGGCGGTGGTTGTGTAACACGGCCGGAAAACTATGACCTTCTGCACCAAAACGCCCGGATTGTTTGGTTAAAGCGCGATATTGAGGATTTACCCACAGATGGCAGGCCTCTTTCTCTTTCCGGGAATCTTGCTGAGATGTACGCTCTGCGGAAGCCCTTGTATGAGCGCTTTGCGGACTTCTCCATTCAAAATTGTAGAACGCCGAATGAAACTGTTAACACAATTTTAAGTTATCTTCAAAAGGAGGATGCCCAATGAAAATTCTTGTTCTGAACGGACCCAATATTAATATGCTGGGTATCCGTGAGCCGGGAATATACGGGAAGCAAACCTTTCAGGATTTATTAAATTTGCTGGATGAGACTGCCATAAAAGAAGGCTTGGAAATTATGCAGTTCCAGTCCAACCACGAGGGAGCAATCGTAGATACCATTCAGGCGGCCCTCTATAAGTTTGACGGCATCGTGATTAATCCGGCGGCATATACCCACACCTCCGTGGCAATCCTGGATGCGCTAAAAGCCGTTTCCATTCCCGCCGTTGAGGTACACATCTCCGATGTGGATTCCCGGGAACCCTTCCGACAAATTTCCTATCCCGGCCTATACTGTGAAAAGACCATAAAAGGCAAAGGCCTTTCCGGCTATGTACAGGCAATCGAATATCTAAAAGAAAAGTATGAAAAAAAGACGCTGTAATTACAGCGCCTTTTTTTCATATCGTAGGGTTAATGCATTGTGAGAAACTGATCCGTCTGCATATCTGCTGTGAGGCAAGAACTCTGCAAATCCCACCGCTTTATGAACGACTAGGGAGGGCTTGTTCGCCTTTGAAATATGGGAATAAACGGGTGCAGGATTATGCTTCTCTATCCAAAAAAGCACCTCTTGCAAAAGCGTTTTCGCATAGCCACAATTTCGGCGGGAAGGCTCTGTTTCCAATGCGGCAATCAGGTATCCACTCTCATAGGGCTCAACTCTCAAGGCCGAAACATATCTCCCCGCTTCTTCCCAAAGAAAATAACGAGAGTCCGTCTGTCGGAAGAAAATTTTCAGGTATGCATAGAAATCCTGCTCAGCTTCCGCAAGCTGCTGTGCGGGCGGTAATTCGGGATATTTTTCTTGTCCGTTTTCCGCATTTCCCTCTATGTAAATCTCCATCAGCGCAGAAAAGGGCAGCTGATTGAGTGAATCTACAATACGAAGCATAATTTCTCCTATCATTCGTGTTAAATCTGTGGAAAATTTGTTATTTAACTAAAAATAAAGCTTAGTTATTCACATATTCACAGGTTTTTCCACAGATGATTACAGTGTTTCCCCCAAGATCGACTTGGTAGCATAGGCATTTAATTCCATACCTGCAGTGTTTCCGGCAAGGTATTCATAGTATGCCTGCGCACCGATCATTGCCGCATTGTCGCCACAAAGAGAAAGAGGCGGCATATATACCGCAGCGCCCAATTCTTCTGCCATCGCCTGAACGTCTCTGCGAATTCGGGAGTTAGCCGCAACGCCGCCGGCAACTGCAATCTTTTTATAGCCCGTCATTTGAAGCGCAGCTTTTGCCCTAGGTACAAGCATATCGGATACAGCCGCAGAGAAAGAAGCGCAAAGGCTCGGAACATCCAGCTCCTCCCCTATTTGCTCGGCGTGGTGGATAAGATTCAGGGCAGCTGTCTTTAAGCCGGAGAAACTCATATCCAGCGGATTCTGACCAGGGTTAGGCCGGGGCAGTTGGTATTTTGTTTCATCTCCCAACGATGCCGCTCTGTCCAGCGCTGCGCCACCGGGATAGGGCATATCCAGAACTCGGCCCACCTTATCGAAGCACTCACCCGCCGCATCGTCAAGGGTTGTACCTAAAATCTCCATTTTTGTATAGTCTTTTACATCTACAAAAAGCGTATGCCCGCCGGAAACCACAAGACACAGAAACGGCGGCTTCAGTTCGGGGTATGCAAGATAATTTGCCGCAATGTGCCCCCGAATGTGATGAACAGGAATCAGCGGTTTATTCAGCGCAAGAGCAGCCGCTTTGGCAAAATTCACACCTACCAGCACCGCACCGATAAGACCGGGGGCGTAGGTAACCGCAATGGCATCAATATCAGATCGGGTAAGGCTTGCATCCTGCAGTGCCTTATCCGCAAGGGCATAAATTGCTTCAATATGCTTGCGGGACGCAATTTCCGGCACAACACCGCCGTAAATTCGGTGCAGTTCCACCTGCGAAGCGATACAATCGGTTAGAACTATTCGACCATCCCGCACGATGGCAACCGCAGTTTCATCACAGGAGGATTCTACGGAAAGTATGTTCACAACGACCACTCCTTTCTCAGAATCAAGGCATCTTCTTTGGGTTTCGTGTAATAACCGGGTCTACGACCCACCTGCAAAAAGCCCAATTTCTCATAGAGGGCAATTGCAGGTAAGTTGGATGCACGAACCTCAAG
>JAZSKZ010000084.1:0-3070 GCA_045535135.1 Faecousia sp. | reverse complement strand
ATACTATGCGCCGTTTTGCAATTCTTTCTATGAAAAAGACGACAAAAAAAGGGTGCCGCCTTTGTAGGCAGCACGCCGGGTTTTATGTAAATATTACTCCACGATTTCCAGTACTTCCAAGGGGCAGGCCTTTACGCAGATGCCGCAGGCAATGCACTTTGTGGTGGTGCTGCCTTCCTTCTGGACCATAACCTTCATGGGGCAGACCTCAACACACTTACCGCAGGAGGTGCAGAGCTTCTTATTAATCATATAAACGCCGGTCTTGGGATTCTGGGTAATGGCACCGGCCTCGCAAGCCTTGGCGCACTTGCCGCACTGGATGCAGGTCATCGGCTTTGCCACGCCGCTTTTATCCACAATGCGGATGCAGCTCAAATCCTGATGAAATTCTTTATAGAAAGACTCGGAACAGGCTCTCACGCACTCCAGGCAGGCCATACACTCTACATTTTTCTTAACGGAAAGCTTCTTCATTATAAGGTTCCCCTTTTCATTTATTTTTATTTATTATACAGGAATAAACTAAAAATAGCAAGTCTTAAATGGTTTTTTATCCCACATTCTCTCCCTTTTTCCTGTGTATTTATAGAAGTTGTGGTCATACTAACCCTGAAACCGAAAAAAGGAGGATGGATATGAAAAAATTTTTGGTTCTCGCCCTCAGCGTTATGCTGACTATGAGCTTGGCAGCTTGCGGCTGTTCTATGACAGCTACAACGGATCCTACCACTGTGGTGCCTTCTACCTCGGCGCCCACCACAGCACCCACTACGGCGCCTACTACGGCACCTACTACGGAGCCCACCGTTCCCTCCAGCATTCCCGGAACGGGCACAACTTCTCCTAGCGGCACACCCAAGGGTCGTTGGTAACAGCCGGGGTATTACACCCCGGTTACATATTAAAATACATTGATATGGCGGCTTAAATTATGCCCGATTCGCCTTACATATTCCTGCACAGCACCGGTATAATCCTCACCCATATCCAAAGGCAGCGCACTGCAAATCAGGGCGCCGTGACCCAGCCCATCAAAGGCGGCGGCACAGTTTTTGGCATTGGCACCGGGGGCATCGTAGCCGTCGGCAACGATGAACAGGTGCTTATACTTTGCCCGGAGATTACGCAGGCTGTCCGGCGCTGTGGCAGAGGCTACAGCGCCCACAGGAGAGTAGCCGCAGCGGGTGAGAATACTCTCACCGGAGCGGGAAACAATATCCGCCGCCGCAGTGTGCACCAGTCTGCCGCCGGTAAGTAAATCCTGCAGCTGGGGTGCGCTTTTATTGGAGGTGCGGATCACAGCAAAAACATCTTTCTCCCCTTTCTCCGCTAAGGAAATAAAGGGCTTTAAAATATCGCTGCCGGCAAAGGCGGAGAGCACAATGCCGTCAAAGCACACAGGGCTGTTATCGCCGCACAAAAGATCGCTGTAATTCTGGGCTTGCGCGGCGGTATACATCTCCGGCCCGTCCAGCAACACATAAAACTCAAGCTTTTTTGCCTTTTCCGTCAGGTCTTTCAGTACCTCTAAGCCTTCCGGATAAAGGGCAAAGCCGCCCAAGGAAAACCGCACAGCGGGAATTTCTCCGGAGAGCGCTTCCAAAAGCTCTGAATAGTATTTTTCGCCCGCACGGGCCATATTCTTATTTTCATTTGTAAATTTTTCAGGAATTTGGTCGCACACCAAAGAAAAAGAAAGGGCGGAAGGATTTTTCAGCTTCCGAATCTTTTCCTGCAGCTTATCGATCGCCATAGAAATACCCCCTAAAATTCCGTTTTTCTTTATTATATCACAAATTTTATCCCTTGCAAGGAAAAACCTTACTGGCAGAAAATTTTCTGCAGCGGACATACTATGGCTGAACCCAGAATCAAAAGGAGGAATACAGATGAAAGGTATTACAATGGCTCTTGGTATCGGCGCTGCCGTGGGCGCTGTGGCAATTTTGATGATGCCCCGCACCAATCCCACCCGTCGGCTTGCCAAAAAAGCTGCCAGCAAAATTGAGGATGCGGCTTGGCAGGTTTCCGACAAGCTCACAAAGGAATTCGACCTGTAAAGCAAATCGCGGCACTGAAAATTCAGTGCCGTGATTTTCTGAAATTATTTGGTTTTTATCTGGATTTCCCCATTTTCTACGGTGATTTCCACACCGGAAATGGGATTTTCAAAGGAATCGATAATCATTTCGGAAATGGGGTCCTCCAGCTCACGCTGGATAGTGCGCCGCAGATTTCTTGCGCCGTAGGTGAGAGAATAGGCCTTATCCACCAGCACCTTGCGAAGCGCGTCATCCCAAGTAACGGTCAATCCCCTATCCTCAAGGCTCTCTTTCAGCTCACGAAGCTGAATCGTCGCAATACCCATAAAATTCTCTACCGACAAGTGGTTAAAGGTGATAATCTCATCCACACGGTTGAGAAATTCCGGACGGAGGAACTCCCGCAGTGCCTTCATGGTCTTTTCCGTAACCATATCCTTATCGCTTCTGCCAAAGCCTACGCCGCCCACACGGCCCTCAGAGCCTGCGTTGGAGGTCATAACAATCACCGTGTTTTCAAAGTTCACCACTCTGCCCTGGGCATCGGTAATCCGTCCGTCATCCAGTACCTGCAGAAGGATGTTCAGCACATCCGGGTGGGCCTTTTCGATTTCGTCGAACAACACCACACTATAGGGTCTTCTGCGGATTTTTTCCGTCAGCTGACCTGCCTCATCGTAGCCCACATAGCCGGGGGGCGAGCCGATGAGCTTGGAAACGGTATGCTTTTCCATAAACTCAGACATATCCAGCCGCACAAGAGAATCGGGCGTATCAAACAAATCGGCAGCAAGGCATTTAACCAGTTCCGTCTTACCTACGCCGGTAGGGCCGACGAAAATGAAGGACACCGGGCGGCGCTTGGGAGAAATGCCCACTCGGTTCCTGCGGATGGCTCTTGCAACCGCATCCACAGCCTCGTCCTGACCCACAATGTGGGCCTTGAGACGGGCGGAAAGTCCCTTGATCTGCTCATATTCCTGCGCCTTGATCTTGGAGGCGGGAATCTTCGTCCACAACTCAAT
>JAZSKZ010000016.1:0-17640 GCA_045535135.1 Faecousia sp. | reverse complement strand
CCGAAATGCGTCAGCATTTCGGGAATTTTGTTATTTGTTAATCAAAAAAGTTACCACTTCAAAACTGCTATGCACCTAAAAATGAGAGGGATTTTCCTGAGATAAGGAAAAAACCGCAGGAATCCTTTGTGGATTGCGAGGATTTTTGACGCAATATCGGGGGAATCCACCCATTTTTAGGCAATTTATCACTGTGGTGCACCGCCCAAAAGCCGGGGGATTCCTTTGCCCTTTTTTACCTGTAAAATTTTTTAATACTTTTTTATCGATATATATTGACTGATTGCAAAATCTATGATATACTCCTTTCGAAAGGAAAACCTAGAAACATTCAAGGAGGTATATACTATGAAAGGTTTTGCTATGTTAAAAATCGGTGCTACCGGTTGGATTGAAAAGGAATTGCCCGTATGCGGTCCTATGGATGCTATCTGCAGACCCATCGCCCTTGCCCCCTGTACATCGGACATTCACACAGTTTGGTCCGGCGCATTAGGCGACCGTCATAATATGATTCTGGGCCACGAGGCCGTAGGTGAGGTTGTAGAGGTTGGCAGCGAGGTTCGGGACTTTAAGGTAGGCGACCGGGTTCTGATTTCCGCCATCACTCCGGATTGGAACTCTCTGGAGGCCCAAGGCGGCTACGCTATGCACTCCGGCGGTATGCTCTCCGGCTGGAAGTTTTCCAACTTTAAGGACGGCGTGTTTGCTGAATATTTCCACGTGAACGATGCTGACGGAAACTTAGCCAAGCTTCCCGAGGGTATGGACCTAGGCGCCGCTGCAATGCTCGCGGATATGGTCCCCACCGGCTTCCACGGTGCCGAGCTTGCCGATGTGCAGTTCGGCGACAATGTGGCCGTTATCGGCATCGGGCCTGTAGGCCTTATGTCCGTAGCCGCCAGCGCCATCCGTGGTGCGGCAGAGATTTTTGCCGTAGGCTCCCGTCCCAACTGTGCCGCCCTTGCCCGGGAGTTTGGTGCCACCGATATTATTAACTACCGGGAAGGCGATATCGTGGCTCAAATTCTGGATAGGACCCACGGACAAGGTGTAGACCGTGTCATTATCGCCGGTGGCGATAATGATACCTTTGCGCAGGCCATTCAGATTCTGAAGCCGGGTGGCATTATCGGCAATGTAAACTACTTGGGCGAAGGCGACAGCGTAGGTATCCCCCGTGTGGAATGGGGCTGCGGTATGAGCCACAAGCAGATTCGGGGCGGTCTGATGCCCGGCGGACGGCTTCGCAGCGAAAAGCTGGCACGGCTGATTACAGCCGGTCGGATTCACCCGGAGAAGCTCATCACCCATACCTTCCGGGGTCTTGAAGGTGTTGAGCCGGCACTGATGCTGATGAAGGACAAGCCCAAGGATCTGATTAAGCCGCTGGTACTCATCGACTAAGGCGATATAAATACGAGGAGCAAGGAAATCCTTGCTCCTTTTTTATGAATTACTTTTCTTTCATATTAGAGTAGAAATTTTCCGCAGTTTGTGTTACAATACCACAAACATCCATTTCTTGTGCCGCTTTCCTATTCGACAAGGTCTTATACCTTCAAAGAAAAGAAAGGAGTCGATCCCCGTGAAACGAAAATTCCGCCTCAGCGTGCCGAAGCTTATGGTGCTGGGCTTTGCCGGCCTTATTCTACTCGGCGCACTGATTTTAATGCTGCCCATTTCCTCTGCCGAGGGTGTGGTTACTCCCTTTCTGGACGCGCTGTTTACCTCCACCACCTCTGCCTGTGTAACCGGCCTTGTGGTGCGGGACACCGGCACCTACTGGTCCACCTTCGGACATGCGGTAATTCTTCTGCTCATCCAAATCGGCGGCTTGGGCGTGATTACCGTTGCGGCCTCCATTACAATGCTGGCAGGTAAAAAAATCGGTCTTTTCCAGCGCTCCTCTATGCAGGAAGCGGTGGCAGCGCCTAAAGTGGGCGGCATCGTGAACTTTACCGGGTTTTTGCTGAAAGCAACCTTCCTGATTGAAGCCTTGGGCGCCGTGGCGCTTTGCCCCGCCTTTATCCGGGATTTCGGTTTTGGGGAAGGACTTTGGCGGGCGGTCTTTACCTCCATATCTGCCTTCTGCAACGCAGGCATTGACCTGATGGGCGGCTATAATTCTATGACAGCTTATATCTCTGACCCTCTTGTGAACGTTCCCCTCATTGCCCTTATTGTTATTGGCGGCTTAGGCTTTCTCACTTGGGAGGATGTTCGCACCCATAAGCTCCACCTGCGCCGCTATCGGATGCAAAGCAAGGTAATCCTCACCGTATCTGCTCTGCTTATCCTGATCCCTGCCCTGCTGTTTTTCTTTTTTGAATTTACCGAGCTGCCTATGGGAAGCCGGGTTTGGGCATCTCTTTTCCAGTCCGTTACTACCCGCACTGCCGGATTTAACACCGCAGATTTGTCTGCTATGAGTGAGCCCGGTCAGATGCTGATGATTATTCTGATGCTCATCGGCGGCTCTCCCGGCTCTACCGCCGGCGGCTTGAAAACCACCACCTTTGCGGTGCTTTTAGGCTGTGCTTGGGCAGTATTTCGCAAACGGGAATCCGTACAGTTCTATGGGCGGCGTATTGCGCAGGATGTAGTCGCCACTGCCGCTGCGCTTTTAGTGATGTACTTGACGCTTTGTGTGGGAAGTGCTATGATTATCAGTGCCTACGAGGGACTTCCCTTGATGGCCTGCCTGTTTGAAACCGCTTCCGCCGTGGCAACAGTAGGCCTGACGCTGGGGCTTACTCCCACACTGGCGCCCCTTTCCAAATGTATTTTAATTATCCTTATGTATTTAGGCCGCGTCGGTGGTCTCACCATTATTTACGCTACCTTATCCGGCAAGCGCCAAATGGGAAAGCTGCCTTTGGATAAAATCACGGTAGGCTGACAAAAGGAGTTCTTATGAAATCTATTCTTTTAATCGGACTTGGCCGTTTTGGCAAGCATATTGCTTTGGAACTCAATAACTTGGGTCATCAGGTAATGGCCGTTGACAACGACGAAGCACGGCTGGATGAGATTATGCCCTATGTAACAAGCGGGCAAATCGGCGACAGCACCAACGAGGCCTTTCTTGCCTCTCTGGGCATTCCCGATTTTGATGCCTGTATCGTTACCATCGCACAGGATTTTCAGGCATCTTTGGAAACCACTTATCTTCTCAAGGAGCTGGGTGCCAAGGTGGTAGTTTCCCGGGCAGAACGGGACGGTCAGGCCAAATTCCTGCTCCGCAACGGTGCAGACGAAGTGGTCTACCCGGAAAAGCAGCTGGCCAGATGGACCGCTATCCGTTTCAGCTCCGACCACATTCTGGATTACATTGCCCTTGATGACGAACACGCCATTTTCGAGGTGGACCTACCGGAAAACTGGGTTGGCCGCTCCGTCGGTCAAATCGATATCCGGAGAAAATACGGCATTAACATTATGGGCGTAAAGCGAGATGGCAAACTGGAACTGACCATCACGCCGGACACTTTGTTTGGCGAAAAGGACAGCATTCTGGTCCTTGGTAAGTACAAAGACCTGCAAAAATGCTTCCGCATCTGAAAAACCAAGGGCAGAACCGACGGTTCTGCCCTTTACAAATGCAAAAATCTGTGCTATACTATGAAAAAAATTAAGAAAGGAGCATCCCCAAGTAAATGGACGACGGCGACAGTAAACCCGATAATCCTCCCTTATACCGTACTTTTTTGTGGGCGAAGCATAATCCTTATCTGCGGATGTAGGAATTAGGCTTGGCCTTTTTGTGCATTCTTTATTGAATTTTTTGGAGGTATTATGGGAGATTCCATTTTATTTATGTTACTTTTACAAGTTGCACTGATTGCGCTGAACGCAATCTTTGCCTGTGCGGAAATCGCTGTGATTTCCATGAACGATAATAAGCTTGCCAAAATGGCGGCAGAGGGCGACAAGCGGGCCATCCGTCTTGCCCGGCTCACCAGCCAGCCTGCCCGTTTTTTAGCGACGATTCAAGTTGCCATTACCCTTTCTGGCTTTTTGGGAAGTGCCTTCGCCGCGGAGAATTTCTCTGGGGTGCTGACGAGCTGGCTTGTAACTTTTCTGCCTGTAGACCCCAATGTGCTGGACTCCATTGCGGTCATTTTCATTACCATCGTACTGTCTTTCCTGACTTTGGTCTTCGGTGAGCTCGTACCCAAGCAGGTAGCTATGCGGAACGCAGAAAAGCTGGCGCTGGGTATGTCCGGCCTTATCAGTACCATTGCCACGATTTTCCGTCCCCTTGTCAGCTTTCTGACCCTGTCCTGCAACGGCGTCCTGCGCCTTCTCGGCATTGACCCTAACGCACAGGATGAGGAGGTCAGCGAGGAAGAAATCCGGATGATGGTGGATGTGGGCAGTGAAACAGGCGCCATCGACGATGAGGAGCGGGAGTTTATTCAAAATGTTTTTGAATTTGACAACCTGCCCGTCCGGGAAATTATTACCCACAGAACAGAAATCACTATGCTGTTTTTAGAGGACAGTATGGATATTTGGGAGCAAACCATCAACGAATCCCGGTTTACTTACTACCCCATCTGCGAAGAAACCCCGGACAATGTAGTAGGCATTCTGGACACCAAGATTTATTTCCGTTTGGCAGATAAATCCCGGGAGAATGTTATGGCCCAGGCCGTAGCCGAGCCTTATGTGGTGCCGGAAAGTTTGAAGGCCGATGTTCTGTTTCGCAATATGCGCCGGGACCGGGAGGCCATTGCCGTGGTGCTGGACGAATACGGCGGTATGAGCGGCATTGTTACCCTCCGGGACTTGCTGGAGGAGCTAGTAGGCGATCTGGAGGATGATTCCTCCTCACAGGAATTTGCCCGGGAAATCGTGGAAAAGGAAGAAAATCTTTGGGATGTAGACTGCGGCATCTCTTTGGAGGAGCTGGACGAGCGCACCGGCCTTTTGCTGGAGTGCGAGGAATACGATACGGTAAACGGACTGATTTTCCACCATTTAGGTACCTCCCCCGAGGTTGGCGATACGGTGGTTGTGGAAAATGTGCAAATCCTTGTTACTGCCACGGAAAGCTATCAGGCTGTGCGGGCGCTGCTGAAAAAGCTCCCCGAGGAAGCCGAACAATAAAACCGATATGAAAGCCCGCCCTTTGGTTTTCCAAAGGGCGGGCTTTTTATTAGTTCTTTTCGCTGTTTTGCAGCTGTTCCTTGTGATACTGCAGAGTGTAGAGATTATAATACTTGCCGTGGAGCGCCAGCAGCTCTTTATGGTTGCCTTGCTCCAAAATCTGTCCTTTGCTGAGAAGAATGATATTGTCGGCGTGCTGAATGGTAGAAAGCCTGTGGGCCACAATCAGCATTGTGCCGATATTTTTCATCTTCTCCAGGGAATCCTGAATCAGCACTTCTGTTTCCGTATCGATATTGGCAGTTGCCTCATCCAAAATCATTACGGCAGGCTTATGCACAATGGTACGGGCAAAGCTGAGTAGCTGCCGCTGACCGGCGGAGAAGTTATTGCCCCGCTCCCGCACAGGCTCGTCAAGGCCGGCGTCCAAGCGGTTAATAAAGGAGTCGGCATTGACATACCGGCAGGCCTCCATCACTTCCTCGTCGGAAACTCCCTCCTTCCGCAGAAGGATATTGCTGCGGATAGTGCCGGAGAACAGGAATACATCCTGAAGCATCTGGCCGAACTGGCGGCGGAGAGAAGCAATTTTAATCTTGCGGATATCTATACCGTCAATGAGAATCTGACCCTTTTGGATATCGTAATTACGGCAAATGAGGGAAAGAATGGTGGTCTTACCCGAGCCGGTTGAGCCAACAAACGCCACCGTCTGCCGGGACGCAATTTTAAAGGATACGCCCTTAAGTACCCACTCGTTTTCCTTATAGGCAAACCAAACATCCCGAAATTCGATTTCGCCCCGAATTTCAGAAAGTTCCACCGCATCCGGCTCGTCCACAACCTCCGGCACCATATCCATAATGGTGAAAATCTTCTCTGCAGAAGCAAAGGCGGACTGAAGCACATCGAAATGCTCAGAAAGTGTCTGGATGGGGTCAAAGAATTTGGATGCAAACAGGTAGAAGGTAACAATCACGCCGCTGTCAATGGTCTGACCCAAAAACTTAGTGCTTTCAATATATCCCCGGCTACCGAAATACAGAAGGTTTACCACGCAGCCGATATGCAGCAGATACACGATGGGGCGGAAAAAGCCGAACACGAACATTCTCTGACTTTTTGCCTTCCGCAAGGCCGTACTCCGGGTCAAAAATTCCTGCATTTTCTCCTGTTCCCGGTTAAAAATCTGGGTGATTTTAATGCCGGACAGATTTTCCGACAGGAAGGTATTCAGCTCGGTACGGTTATCCGTAACCGCACGATGGGCCTTCCGGGAGAACTTTTGGAAAATAACGGTAAAGAATACCACAAAGGGGATGAAGCAAGCCGTTACCAGCGTCATTGCATAGTTTACCGTGAGCATTGCGCCAAATACGCCGATGATGACCATAGAGTTTTTCACCATCGTAACCAGCACATTGGTAAACATCATGCAAATGCCGTTAGTATCATTGGTAACACGGGTTACCAGCTTACCTACGGGGATGTTGTTGAGCTGCTCGTGAGAAAGGCTTTCAATGTGGGTAAACACATCCTCACGCAAGTCGGAGAGGATTTTCTGGCCTACTTTCTGGAGAATCATCGTCTGAAAATACATACAGACCATAGATACCACCAGGATTCCGGCATAGAGGCCTACCATCAGGAACAGTTCCGATAGTGCAAATTCGCCCTTTACCAGTTCTTCGATATTGCCCACCAAAATAGGAGAAAGCAAATCGTAAGCAATGGAAAACAGCATAATCACAAGAACCAGAACAAATTTCCGGGTATAGGGCTTAGCGTAGCGAAGCAGACGACGGATGAGCACTTTATCATCCATATTCCGCTCCCGCTCCCAAGTCTGCTTACTGCGCATCAGCTGCCAGTAAGCCACACCGGCAATCAGTGCCAGCACGCCAATCACGGCGCCTACAATCAAAACAGGCATCCAATTAGCCATTGTGGGCACCTCCTTCCTCCTCCAGCCGCTGCAGGTCTACCATTTTGCGATACTCTGCATTGGCATTATACAGCTGGTCGTGGGTGCCAAAAGCGGCCACAGTGCCGTCATCGATAAAGAGCACCTTATCCATCTGCTCAATAGTGGAGATCCGGTGGGCAATGAGGATCGTTGTCTTCCCCGCCCGGGTCTGCCGGAGATTGCCCAAAATTGTCCGCTCAGTCTTGGTATCCACCGCTGACACGGAGTCATCCAAAATGAGGATAGGCGCATCCTTAAGCAGTGCGCGGGCGATAGAAATTCGCTGCTTCTGACCGCCGGAAACGGTAACGCCCCGTTCACCCAAAATCGTATCATAGCCCAGTGTAAACTCCCGGATATTGCCGTCCACATCTGCCATTTTGGCAGCTCTGCGGATTGCTTCGCCCTTCTTATCATCCACCGCAAAGCCGATATTGTTGGCAATGGTATCAGAGAACAGGAAATTATCCTGGGGTACATAGGCACAGGCCGCCCGCACATCCCGAATAGGCACAGTATTTACATCCCGGTCATCCAAAAACAGGGTGCCATCCGGCACATTGTATGTACGCAGAATCAGGTCCACCAGCGTAGTCTTGCCGGAGCCGGTGCGACCGACAAGACCAATATTCTCTCCCGCTTCAATAGTAAAGGACACATTGCACAGTGCATCAAACTCGCCGTCGGGGTACTTAAAGTTCAGATTTCTGAATTCAATCTTACCCTTTGCGCTCTCAAGGGGTTTTACATCTTCCCGATCCTTCACATCCTGGGGTGTATCCAAAAGCTCGGATATCCGCTTAACAGAGGCTCTGCCCCGGGAGGTCATATCAATCAGATCCGCTACAGCCATAATAGGCCAAATGATGGCGTTAAAATAGCCGATAAATTCCATAAGCTGACCGGCGTTGAACTTTTCCTTATACACTAAGAAGCCGCCGTAGCCCAGAATAATGCAAATTACGCTTTCCACGAAGCACATTACCAGAATCCGGAACAGCACCGAGGTCTTGGTAAAAGCAATGTTGGCTTTCTCGTTTTTCTTACTCAGCTTCTTAAATGCCAGAAGCTCCAGAGATTCTTTCACAAATGCCTTGATTACAGCGATTCCGGAAAAGCTTTCTTGGGCAAAATCGGAAAGGTCGGAAAAGGCTTCCTGACGGGCATCCCATTTTTGGGTCATACGGTTGCCCACCATAATACTGGCCACCAGCAAAAATGCCATAGGAATCAGCACAAAGCCGGTAAGAGCCGCATCCATATTCCACATCCGCACCAGCGCCAGACCGCCCAAAAAGAGGGCATCGCAGAATTCCATTACGCCCCAAGAATAACATTCTTGGAAGGTATCCAAGTCGTTGGTGTACAGGCTCATCAAATTGCCCACATTGTTCTTATGGTAGAACTCCTGGGACAAGTCCTTGCAGTGGTTAAACATCCGGTTACGCAAATCCTCTTCTGCCCGGATACCGGCGGTAAAGAAGCATACACGCCACAAAAACCGACCCAGTACAATCAGCAGAATGATCCACACCATGGGCATACAGATATGCTCCACCAAAACCGACAGGTTAAACGCCACGGGCTCGCCGTCAACAATCACAGAGCCTTCATTGATGCCGTTAATTACCATCTGATACAGACGGGGAATCTCCAGCTGTAGGTAGTCTACCGCAATCAGTGCAATAAGGCCCAGAATCATCAGCGGCAGAAACCGCAGATAATATCGATTTATATGCTTGCCGAATATCACAGCGCTCCCTCCTTTTCTTTCAAAGCATTAACTCATATTATACGCCATCTTTTTTCCAATTGCAACAAAAAAGCAGGTCAAAATTGAGATTTTTGACCTGCTATACAATTCTTTTTCCGTTCAAAACCGCCTCTGCCAGTTTTTCCCCCTGATAGCGAAGCTTCAGCAGAAAAAAGGGGGCATCCTGCCACAGTAGATCAAGGAAAATCTTATCCCCCTCCCATTGGGGAAGGCTTCCCAAAAAGTCCCGGCTGACCCATTGCAGGTCGCCCTCATCGCAGGTTTTCAGCTCTCCGGAGAATGCGTCTGCCGTAAAGAGGTACATATATTCCCCCTCCTCCGGCTTTTCCGTCAGGAAGGTTACCACACCCCGGCACTGCCAGCGCTCCAGCTCCAGCCCGGTCTCCTCTCGGGCCTCCCGCAAAAGGCACTCATCTGGGCTTTCTCCGGGCAGGAATTTGCCGCCGATACCAATCCACTTGTCTTTATTGATGTCGTTTTTCTTTTTTACCCGGTGGAGCATCAGTACATCATTTTCCCGGAGAATATAGCACAGCGTAGTTTGCTGCATTATTTTCCCCCCTTGCACATAAGGGGTACAGCTTGCTGGAGATTCTCTACCAAAATGCTGCTGCGTCCTTCTTCCCGCTCGCCGTCCAAGCTCCAAGGAAGTTCTTCCGGCGCAGTAACCTGCACCTTTTTAGCCGTACAGAAGGTTATCATATTGCAGTTATACCGCTTTGTTTGCAGTGCCTGCAGACAGCCGCCCAACTCCGCCAAATTCTGAGGTGCCCGGATGAGCAGAAGCTCGAACTTGCCGTCCTGCATATCCACCATAGACTTATCCAGCTTCAAAACGCCGCCCAAGCTGGTTGAATTACAAATTGCGCCGAAAATAAAATCGTCCTCAATGACCTGATCCTCGGTTTCAAACCGTAGATGGTGCTTTTTAATCTGGGACACCTCTGAAATACCGCCCAGAATATAGGCCAGATGCCCCAGCGCATTCTTTACGCTTTGGGGCGTGGCGTAACTGGTTTGGGTAAATGCGCCAAAGGAGGCCACATAAGCAAAATACCGCCCGCCGAAGGACCCCACGTCATAACGCCGGGGTTTGCCTTTCGCGATGATTTTCGCCGCTTCCACCACATCCCCGGGAATGCTCAAGCTGCTGGCAAAGTCGTTTGTTGAACCGGCAGGAATATAACCGAGGGTGGCATCTGCTCCGCTTTGCAGAAGGCCGGCCATCACCTCATTATAAGTGCCGTCGCCGCCGCAGCAAACTACAACATCCATTTCCCCTGCCCGCTCCTTGGTAATTTCCCGTCCCTCGCCGGGGCCGGCGGTTACATAGGTGTGGACATCATAGCCTGCTCTGTTAAATACAGAAAGAATCTCTGCCAGATATTTATTTGCCTTTCGTACACCGGCATTGGGATTCAGAATAAACAGCATTTTCTTCATAGGGTATCGCCTCCACTTCCCCCATTATATCACAAGTCTTTTCCCTTGTATACCAGCATTTGACTCATTTGGGAGGAAATTTCCATAGCTTCCCCGGTAATAGGGTGAGAAAAGTTGAGCTGTGCCGCACATAATGCTTGGGAGGAAAGTCCAAGCTTTTCCGAAAGCGCTCGGGATTCTTCCGTGCCATACTGAGGGTCTCCCAAAATTGGAAAACCCATATGAGCGCAGTGTACCCGAAGCTGATGGGTTCGACCGGTAATGGGAGAAAGCGATAAAAGGCTTCCTCTCTTCCCGCGGCACAGCACTTTATATTCCGTCAGGGAGGGCTTTCCTTCCGGGGAAACATAACGAAGCAGACTGGGCTTTTCCCGCCGGGCAATCGGGGCGCTGATACTGCCGCTCTCCTTTTCCGGTCCGCCGTACACCAGCGCATAATAGGTCTTTCGCAAACTCCCCTGCAGCAAACGGTGAATATGGGCATTTTTGGCAATCAGCACTACGCCAAAGGTATCCCTGTCCAGCCGTGTTACAGGATGAAAAGCGCAATTTTGCCCGGTTTTTTGATAATGACCCTGCACGCGGTTGGCAAGTGTACCGGTCATCGTAGCACGGGAGGGATGAATGAGCATCCCCACCGGCTTATCTACTGCCAGCAGGTGCGTATCTTCGTAAAGGATTTCTATGGGTGCAAATTCCGCCGGATAAGCAATCTCCGCCTCCGGTAGGCGGGCGCAGACCACATCTCCCGGCTCCACGGGGTAATCGGTGTGGCAGGGTACGCCGTTAACGAAAAGAAGCTGCTGCCACTTGAGTTTATTCATTAAGGAAGCAGACATTCCCATCTCCTCCCGCAAGATGGCAGATAACCGCCCGCGGCTTTTCGCAGTATGGCAAAGCTCCATTCTCCCACCCCCTTTTTTGTGGAATTATACCATAGTTTCCCTTTGCCCTCAAGAGGAAGGTCTGTGCCGGAATAATTTGACGGCACCTTCCGAAGAAGGTGCCGTCTGTTTGATTAGTTGTTGACGTCGCCGTCAGGGTTGCCGGTCTCTCCCCAAGCATCTGTCTCGATATAGCAGTCTACGGTGGATTCATCGGCAGTCAGCTTTTCAGCTGCAAAGAATTTGGTAATCTCCGCATCGGGAGCCATATAAAACTTTTTCATATTGTATACCTCCCTTAATTACTTCTTCTTGAAGTTGGCGAGGGTCCAATCCTCAGGCATATTCCAGCTCAGGCTGTTGATCATAGCCTGAACAGCCTTCTTCTTTTCCTCGTCCAATGCTGCTGCGCTGGCATCGATTGCCTGCATGAACTCCTTAGCATCTACGGTAGCAACTGCGGAGTACAGCTTGGTGCCGTCGGCCAGTTCCAGATATGCTCTTGCATACAGCTTAGACTCGGCAGCATCCTTGGTCAGCAGGTAGTTATCCACAAAAGCCTGCAGAGTGTTTACTTCGCCGCTGACAAACTCAGCAGAAGAAATCACATTGGTTGCAGTGCCTGCAAAGTCTTCCTGGCTGTTAAGCTCGATACCGAAAGACACAGCGTCCTTCAGCAGAGCCTTTACACTGGAGGAACCGGCAAAGACTGCGGTAACACCCAGGCCCTTAGTGCCAACATGGAGAACCTTCTTGGTAATGCCCACATAGTAACGGTGGAAGCTGTAGTTCTCACCGTCCTTAATGGTGATGTACTTGCGGATAGGCTCGGTGGTCTGGTAAGTAGCAGCCACAGTACCTTCACCGGTAATCTTCACCTTAGCAGCGCCGGCTGCATTATAACCGTTGGTGGTGCTGTCGTAGCCGTACAGGGTCTTGCCTGCGGCAATAGTTACTTCGTCGATCTCGCAACCGTTAAAGTCCACAACTACGTCCTTGGTCAGATTCAGCACCTCGCCGGTAGTATCCATGAGCAGCTGAATCTTGTCGCCGTCTGCCAAAGCAGCAACTGCCTCAGCAAAAGTAGCATAGCCGGTACCATTTACGGAAACCACGTTGCCCACCTTGGCCTGCAGGTACAACTTGCCGCCTTCGGCCTTGATTTCCTGGTTATTCTTGGCTGCTTCCACATAGTCGGAAATATCTTCGCAAACCAGGCCAGCCTGTTCAGCGAAAACGCTAACCTTACCACCGGTAAGACCGGAAACGCTGAACATAGAGTAAGACTCAGTGCCTGCGCCTCTTACGCCGAGGCCGCCGTTTACATTGCCGGAGGTAGTAACTTCACCCTCCAGCTTTACCAGGAAGCCGGGCTTTACGGAAACACCGCCGCCAATCTTGGCGCTGCCGTCCTTAATGGTGCAGTTCTTAATAACAAATTCTGTAGATTCGTTGTTGTAAATGTTACCGCCGGCTTCAAGGGCAGCACCGCCGGAGAAAACGCAGTCCTCAAGCAGGACCTTATTTGCAGCGCAATTGAAATACACATTGCCGCCAAAGTTGCCGATAGCAACACCGTCAGAGAACTTTGCGTTCTTCACTACGATATCGCAGCCCAAATCGCTATTGACGCAGATGCTGCCGCCGTAACGGGTAGCAGTGCCGCCAACGAAGGTGCCGCCGGTGATATTCATACCGTCCTTCAGCGTGTATTTACCGCAAACATAAAGGTTACCACCGTTACCGTTAACCTCAGCCGTACCAGCAGAGCCATTGGAGATGGTGCCGCCGGTAATCTTCAGCTTAGCAGGAGCTTTGGTCTCATTTTCGGCATCGCCATAGATGTAGATATTGCCGCCGTTAGCGACAGCAACGCCATCAGTGATGGTGCCGCCGGTGATAGTCAGCTCGCTGTTTGCCTGCTTTGTGTTGTCGTTCTGGCGGATTAGAATGTTGCCGCCGTACTGTGCCTTACCGCCGGTGATTGTGCCGCCGGAGATGGTCAGCTTGCCGGATACAAGAGCGATATTGCCGCCGCCTTTGAGTGCGGAGGTAGCGTTAGTAACTTCACCGCCGGAAATAACAGCAGAGCCGGAAATAGTACAGTCTGCATTCTGCAAGGAAATGTTACCGCCGTTATAATTCACAGTAGTACCGCCGGAAACAGTACCGCCGGAAATCTTCAAAACAGCCAGAGCATCTTTCTTGCCGGCCATTTGGATGTTACCGCCGTAGTTGCCGGTGGAAACGCCGTCCTTAACGGTACCACCCTTCATATATACGTTGCCTTCGGCGTAAACATTACCGCCGTTAACGGCAGTGCCATTCTCGATGACAGCCTTGCCGGAGATGTTCAGGGTTGATCCTGTTCGGGCATAGATATTGCCGCCAACATATGCCTTGCCGCCGGTGATTGTACCGCCGGAGATATTCAGGGTGCCTAACGCAGTGATATTGCCGCCATATTCTTCACCGCTGACGGATCCGCCGGAAACGGTACCGCCAAACATATTAAAGGTGCAGTCTGCGCCCTGACTAATTGCACGAACGCCTTCGCCGCCCTTGATATGGCCGTTATACAGGTTGACTACACTGGGAATATAAGCGCCGCTCTGGTTGATAACCTCCACAGCACCCGTATTGGTGTTGGTCAGGAAGCCACCATAAATATTAAGAGCGCTATCGGCACGCATTGCAATTCTGGAGTCCAAAGTGCCGCCCTTTGTGCCGGTATACTGGCAGTCAGTAATAGTCAGCACTCTGTCAGCTTCGCTTGCGGATGTAGTGCCAACAATAACGCCGTTCTTGGCTGTGCAGGTAAGAGTATAACCGTTCAGGCAGATGCTCTTCACATTGTAGCACTTGATTTCTGCTGTAATCGTGATATCGGCGGTCAGATAAACATACGCGCCGTTACCAAATGCTGCAGTAAACTCATCGGCAGTGCCAACGCCGGTCCACTCGATGTTTGCGCAGTCGCAGTGCGCGGTAGCCTTACCGTTGCAGATGCAGTGCTTGTGAGCTCCCGCAGGCTTGGTAGGCGCAGTGGTAGGCTCTGTGGTAGGTTCAGTAGTAGGCTCGGTAGTAGGTTCGGTAGTAGGTTCGGTAGTAGGTTCGGTAGTAGGCTCGGTAGTAGGCTCGGTAGTAGGTTCGGTGGTAGGCTCGGAGGGTTTGGGATCCTCGCCGCCGGATTCTACATAGGTCAAAATCACATTGTCGCCGTCAGCGGTTTTGGTGTAGTTTGCATTGGCTGCGAGGAAGTCATCCAGATTGGTAGTCGCGGTGCTGAGGATGTAAGCGCTGCCAAATACAGGGCTGCCGGAGAGAGTCAGCGTGCCTTTGCCGATATAAATGTGAGGAGAGTAATACCGGCTAGAAGCGTCGGTGCTCTCAACCAGATTGCCGCCCTTGATTGTACCGCCGTAGATGCCGAGAATAGCGGAACCGTTATCGGCGCCGTTAGCAGTAGCCGTGTTATTAGCAATCAACGCATTGCAAATTGTAACATCTTCTTTGCTGCCGTCCACAGTGCCGCCGTACATATTGAATATACCGGCAACTCCGATAAAGGCTCTGGCATATGAAGCAGTTTTGGCGGACACACTGGGATACAGATATCCGTCATACAGATTGAATGTAGAGAAGTTGCCGCTTCTGAGATACAAAGCATTAGATGCGCGAGAGGCTGTTACAAAGCCGCCATAAACACTCATAACAGCTTCTTGGTCAATTGTCATGCCAGCATTTGTATCAAAAGTACCACCGGTGGTGCCGTTATACTGGCAGTCAGTGATATTCAGGTTTACAAACTTGCCGTCTCT
This sequence comes from Faecousia sp., assembly GCA_045535135.1. Lineage (GTDB taxonomy): Bacteria > Bacillota > Clostridia > Oscillospirales > Oscillospiraceae > Faecousia. The sequence goes on along the minus strand of JAZSKZ010000016.1, from coordinate 2,637 downwards.
ATCTGCGGCATTTTTCTCGCCAAGAGTAAAGCCTTTTAACTTGCAGGTATAACCGTTCAAGCAGATATTAATTGTAGTCTCAACGGCTTCAATTCGACCAGTCGTAGCTAAATCAATATCTCCGGTTAAGTAAACATTCACGGTGCCGCCTGCGGTTATTGCGCTCCAAAAGGTATCCTGGTTGACACCCGTCCATGTAATTTCGGAGCAATCACCGTGAGCAGTTTTGCCCGCTGTGCCAAGAGGCTTACCCGCACATACACAGTGTTTGCCTGTGCAGTTGTGGGCATTTGTCGCCTCAGCCTTAGGAGCCGCAACGAATACCAGAGCGGTAATCAAAACAGCTGCCAAAACCAAGGCAAGGATGCTTTTTTTCATAGTTGTCCCTCCTTAATATTTTGCAGTTTCTAAAACTATGCAAATATATATTAACAAATCTCCACAGCCCCGTCAACGAAAGAATTATAATTCCTCGCATTTTGTACAAATTGGACAAATCCCGTTCTTTTCTTTCCCTTTTACCCGGGCTTTTTTGGTGTTTTTGTTTAATATGTAAACAGGGGTTTTAGCCAAAATTTTTTTAAAAAAACACTTTTTATTTTTTGCGCTTTGTGGTATACTTTTTCTATACTTTTTGAAAGGAAAAATGCTATGTTCATTACAGACGATATTCTATATGTAGGCGTAAACGACCGTCAGGTTGACCTGTTTGAGGGACAATACACCGTTCCCTCCGGAATGTCCTACAATTCCTATGTGATTATGGATAGTAAAGTTGCCGTTATGGACACGGTGGATAAAAACTTCACCCATCAGTGGCTGGACAATATCCGTACCGTTTTGAACGGCCGTCAGCCCGACTACTTAGTGGTACAGCATATGGAGCCTGACCATTCCGCCAATATTGCAAACTTTTTGAAAGTCTACCCGCAGGCAACGGTAGTATCCTCCCAAAAGGCCTTTGTGATGATGGGTAACTTTTTTGGCGACGATTTTGCTGACCGCCGGATTGTGGTAGGCGAAGGCGACACTCTTTCACTGGGCAAACATACCCTCACCTTTGTTACCGCCCCGATGGTGCACTGGCCGGAAGTAATCGTAACCTACGATTCCTGTGATAAGGTTCTGTTCTCTGCCGACGGCTTCGGCAAATTCGGTGCGCTGGACGCAAACGAGCCTTGGGTAGACGAAGCCCGCCGCTACTACATCGGCATTGTGGGCAAATACGGCGCACAGGTGCAGGCGCTTCTAAAGAAAGCCGCCACCTTGGATATTTCAAAGATCCTCCCCCTCCACGGGCCTATCCTCACAGAGAATTTGGGCTATTATCTGAATCTTTACGATATTTGGTCCTCCTACCGCCCCGAGAGCGAAGGCATCGTGGTCGCCTACACCTCCGTGTACGGCAATACCCGCACCGCCGTAGAGCTGCTTTGTGAAAAGCTCCGGGAAAAGGGCTGTCCCAAGGTAGTGGTGCACGACCTTGCCCGGTGCGATATGGCCCAGGCTGTGGCAGACGCCTTCCGCTATAACAAGCTGGTGCTGGCTACTACCACATATAATGCGGATGTATTCCCCTTTATGCGGGACTTTATCCTCCACCTGACAGAGCGGAATTTCCGCTTCCGCACCGTAGGTCTGATGGAAAACGGCTCTTGGGCGCCTCTTGCCGTTAAGGTTATGAAAAATATGCTTGCCGGCTGCCAGAATCTGGAATTTACCCCCACTGCGGTCAGAATTATGTCTGCCCTCAGTGAAAGCAGCCGCAACCAGATTGAGGATATGGCAAACGAGCTGTGCCAAGAGTATATGGCCCGGCAGGACTCCACCGCCAATAAAAACGACCTGTCCGCCCTGTTTAACATTGGCTACGGTCTTTATGTGGTAACCGCAAAAGACGGTGAAAAGGACAACGGTCTGATCGTCAACACCGTAACCCAGGTAACCAACACCCCAAACCGTATCGCCGTTACTATTAATAAGGATAACTACAGCCACCACATTATTAAGCAGACCGGCATTATGAATGTAAACTGCTTGGACACCACCGCCCCCTTCTCCCTGTTCCAGAACTACGGCTTCCAGAGTGGACGGACGGCGGATAAGTTCGCCGGTGTGGAGGAGCTGCGGTCCGATAATGGGCTTCGTTTCCTGCCCCAGCATATCAATTCCTTTATGAGCCTTAAGGTAGAGGATTATGTGGACCTGAACACCCACGGAATGTTCATCTGTTCCATAACCGAGGCCCGGGTGCTGAGCAATCACGAAACTATGACCTACACCCACTATCAAAATAATGTAAAACCCAAGCCAGAAACCGAAGGCAAAAAGGGTTTTGTCTGCAAGGTCTGCGGTTGGGTCTACGAGGGTGAAACCCTGCCCGACGATATTGTCTGCCCTCTGTGTAAGCACGGCGCCGCCGACTTTGAGCCTATTGGTTAATGCGGTAACTTTTGGGGCGGCGATTAGCCGCCCCAAAATTCTTTATAACGACTTGCATATCGTTGAAAAAATCTTGACAATTCTATTTGCCGAGTCTATAATCGGTGTGTAAATATAAGGGCTTGTAGCGCAGTTGGGAGCGCACCACATTCGCATTGTGGGGGTCGGGAGTTCGAATCTCCTCAAGTCCACCAA
>JAZSKZ010000020.1:0-3865 GCA_045535135.1 Faecousia sp. | reverse complement strand
GCGAACCAGTGCATCGGTGATTTCCAGCGCCTGCTCGCCGGTATCCGGCTGGGAGACCAGCATATTTTCCGTATCTACGCCCAATGCGGCGGCATAGACCGGGTCCAGAGCGTGCTCTGCGTCCACAAACGCCACTTCACCGCCCATTTTCTGTGCCTCTGCCAAAATGTGCAGTGCAAGTGTGGTTTTACCGGAGGATTCAGGTCCGTAAATCTCAATAATTCTGCCTTTGGGCACACCGCCGATACCCAGCGCTGCGTCCAGCGCCAAAGAGCCGGTGGGAATAGCATCCACATTCATATCAGGACGCTCGCCCAAACGCATAACCGTGCCCTTGCCGAAATTCTTCTCAATCTGGGAAATCGCTGTTTGCAGCGCTTTCTTCTTATCAGATGCAGGTGTGGGTGCTTCGTAGGCTGTCTTTTTCATTGCCATAACTAATCATCCTCTCTTTGGTAGCGGGCAGAAACGGCCCGTTCGATTTTATTATTATCACTGGTTCTTTCCAGTACGGTATACCCATTTTCCTTTAAAATCCGGCACACATCGTCCCCCTGCCCCATTCCGAATTCAAAGCAGAGAACGCCGTCGTTTTTCAGCGCGGAGCGATAATTTTCCGCAATGGCACGGTAGAAGATAAGACCGTCCTCTCCCCCCTCCAGGGCGAGGTGAGGCTCGTAAGCAGCCACACTTTTTTGAAGCGACCCCATCTCCCCGGCAGGGATATAAGGGGGATTACTCACAATAATATCAAACTGCCCCAAAAATGCAGGTGGTTTCTGAAGCGCATCTGCCTGTATGGGAGATACCCGGGAAGTAAGTTTTTGGCTTACTATATTCTGCTTGGCAACCGCCAGCGCATCCCGGGAGATATCTGCTAAGGTTACCCGGGCATTTTCGGCATTTTTCGCCACCGCAAGGCCGATACAGCCCGAGCCGGTGCATAAATCCAGCACACGGATTTCTCCCCCCCGCTTTTTGGCTTCCCAAATGGCAAGGTCTGTTACCGCACAGGTATCGTCCCGGGGAATCAGCACATTTTTATTGACCGTGAGGGTCATTCCGTAAAAGTCCCATTCCCCCAGCACATAAGCAAGGGGCTCATCCGCAAGAAGGCGCTGTACACCATCTTCCACGGCATTACAGTCTGCCTCGCAGATGAAAATTTCCTGCTGGGAAAGAAACTGCTCCCGAGTCCTTCGGGTGATATGACACAGAAGTGTACGGGCCATAAAAGCCGCCGTTTCCCTATCCTCCCGGCACTGTAACTGCCGGCGGGCATCCTGATAAAGCTGCCCCAAGGTTTTTACCAACGGTCTGCCCCCTCTTCCTCGGGAAGCACCGCTTCCAGTGCGGCAATACCGGTGCGAATCATATCCTCATCCGGATCAACGGTTGTGAAATTCTGAAACCACATACCGGGAGCGGTGAGAATCCGGGTAAGACGGTTATCGTGGCGACCGACCCAGCGGTTAATCTCATAGCTGATGCCCACCACAAGGGGCAGAAGCAGCAGCTTGTAGGCAATCATAATCAGGCGGTAAAGGAAGCTGCCCCGAATACCGTTCAGGGGCGCAACAACTGCCAAAAGAAGAGAAGATGCCACCGAGAAAACCAAAATAGAAAGCAGCATCACTACCAAAAGAAAGCTTGTACCGCACCGGGGGTGCAGACGGGTCTGCGCCTTTACATTTTCAACCGTAAGGGGCAGGCCTGCCTCATAGCAGCGGATAGTCTTATGCTCTGCGCCGTGGTAGGCAAACACCCGCTTCATTTCCTTCATACGGGAAACAAGGAGCATATAGCCGGCGAAAATCACCATACGCACAAGCCCCTCAATCAGGCAGATTGCCAAATTGTTTTTTATAATGGGGTAGAAAAATCCGCCGATTACCATAGGCAGCAGGAAGAAAAGTCCAATAGAAAGGGCAAGTCCGAGGGCAACGCCCAGCGCAATAACCGCCTTTTGCAACCGCTCGCCGCCCAGCTTCTTTTCCAGAAAGGCATCTATTTTGGAGGGCTCCTCCTGATACTCCTCAGGTGCCGCCTCCGCTGAAAACATCAGTGCCTTAACACCTGTAACCTGGGCATCAAAGAAGTTAACCACGCCCCGAACTACAGGCACCTTTGCCAAGCCTTTAGGCGGCAGCTTCCGGTCTTTTACCGTAACCTTCAACTCTCCGCCGGAACAGGTAACAATGGCATCCTTCTTCGGTCCGCGCATCATAATACCTTCAATGAGCGCCTGACCGCCTATCATTGTTTTGAATTTTTCCTGTGCCATTTAAGAACCTCTTTTGCAAATTTCTAAAGAACAGTATAACACATTTCGCCAAAAAAGAAAAGCTATTTCACCACAATATTTCCTTCGCCCAAAATCTCCTTCAGGCGGCGAAGCATCCGCTCGTCCAGCGTACATCTTGTGCCCCGGCGCACCTTGGTATCTTCAAAGTAGAGCACCACGGGATTCTCCCCGGGGAACATTTGCAGCGTACCCCGTACCGGCTGATAGAGGGGGCTTTCTTCGCTGGGCAGCTTCAGCCAAAGTGTGGCATCCTTCGGGATCACCGGCTTTATCTCCGCATTGGCATAATCCGATATGGGTCTTGCCCGGTTAATCACGATCTGCGGCTCTTTATCGTCCCGCATAGACAGTCTGCCAGTAACCACAACCGGCTGATTTTCCCCGAGATAGCCGCCATACTGGCTGATTACATTGGAAAACGCCAGCATTTCAATGGACGCCGTATCATCTTCCAGCGTAACATAAGCCATCATAGAATTATTCCGGGTAGTCTTCATCTTAACGCTCTGCACTACGCCAGCAATGCTCACAATCTGGTCGTCCTCATAAGTGCTTTCCTCATCCATCAGCGAAGCGATGGGAACCACCTGGGTATTTTTCAAGAATGCCCGATAGTCGTCCATGGGGTGGCCGGACAGGTAGATGCCGGTGGTTTCCTTTTCCATCAGCATAAGGTCTGCTCTACTCATCTCATTAAGCTTGGGAATGGGAATAGCCGCTGCCTTATCCTCCCGCTCCAGCATACCGAAAAGGCCCATCTGTCCGTCCAGATTCTTTCTCCGGGAGGCGGCGATGCTGTCCATCATACTGTCGAAAACCGCAAGCAGCTCGCTTCTGTGGTAGCCGAAGCTGTCCATTGCGCCGCATTTAATGAAGTTTTCCACGGCCCGCTTGTTGATTTCATCGCCCATACGGGAAATAAAGTCCTCAAGGGAGCAAAACGGTCCGCCATCTTCCCGCTTCTGTACCATGGTGTGAATCAGTCCCAAACCCACATTTTTCACTGCGCCCAAGCCAAACCGAATGGCATCACCCTCGACGGTGAAGGTAGCATCAGAGTTGTTGATATCCGGGGGCAAATACCGGATGCCCATATTCTTAAGCTCCGCAATGTATCCGGAAATCTTGGTAGCAGAATCCAGCACAGAGGTCATCAGCGCCGCCATATACTGGTGGGGATAGTGGCATTTTAAGTACGCCGTCTGGTAAGACACCACCGCATAGCACACCGCGTGGGCCTTATTGAAGGCGTAGTTTGCAAATTCCACGATTTCATCGTAGATAGACTGGGCAGCCTGTTCGCTGACACCTTTGCCTACGCAACCAGGAATATTCTGCGCAGGATCGCCGTAAACGAACACCTTGCGCTCCTGCTCAATGACCTTCTGCTTCTTCTTGGAAATTGCCCGGCGGATATTATCTGCCTGTCCCATGGTGTAGCCCGCCAGGGAGCGGAAAATCTCAATAACCTGCTCCTGATAGACGATACAGCCGTAGGTAACCTTCAAAATCGGCTCCAAGTGGGGCGTTTTGTAGGTAATCTTCCGGGGGTCAAGCTTG
>JAZSKZ010000048.1:0-3833 GCA_045535135.1 Faecousia sp. | reverse complement strand
CGATCCGACTTCATCCTTTTTCCCTAATTTGAGGTATTTTTATGATGTTGGAAGTCTGTGTAGATTCCCTTATCTCTGCCCGGGCAGCCATCGCCGGGGGAGCGGATAGAATTGAGCTTTGCAGCGTGCTGGGCGTGGGCGGCTTAACCCCCCATGGGGCGCTTTTGGAGGCTATTCGGCAAGAATCGGATATTCCTGTGCGGTGTTTGATGCGTCCCCGCCCCGGGGATTTTCTCTATACCACGGAGGAGCGTGAGATGGTAAAAAAGCAGATTCTCCGGCTGAAGGAATTGGGCGCTGACGGCTTTGTGATCGGGGCGCTGCTTCCCGATGGAAGCCTTGACGAGAGCAGTATGGCTTTTTGGATGGACGCTTGCGGTATTGCCGACATAACACTCCACCGCTGCATAGATGTTTCCCGGGATTTGGAGGAAACCTATCTCAAAGCAAAGAAGCTGGGCGTGGATACCGTCCTTACCAGCGGCGGAAAGAAAAGCTGCCGGGAGGGTATGGAAAATATTCAGAAGCTGCTATGTTTGCGGGACAGCGCGGGCGGCCCGGAGGTACTCATTGGCGCCGGGGTAAATGCAGAGGTGATTTCAGCATTTCGTGAAAGCCTGCCCGGTGCGACGGCTTTTCATATGAGCGGCAAGCGGGACACAGAGAGCAAAATGGCGTTCCGCCGAGAGGGTGTGCCGATGGGCGTGCCCGGTTTTGATGAGTGGCGTATTGCCTATACAGACGAGTGCGCCGTGCAAGCGGCAAAAGAAGCATTGAAATAAGCAATTAAATATGTTATCATTGTGTTGTAGGAAGGATTGGCCGCCCGGTTAAGGTGTTTACAGAAAGCACCGGAAAGGAGCACTACGATGAAGAAAAGATTTCTGTTTGTTGTTTTGCTTGCGACAATCGTGGTAACTGCCTTTGTTTTTGGTAAGCCTACGGTGGCGCATGCGGTTACTATGGGCAGCTACAGTAATGGCGTAAAATGGGTACTGGATAATAGCGGTGTGCTGACCATTTCCGGCAACGGTGAAATGGTGGGTTCAAGCCCCTGGGACAAGGCTGCCGTTAAAAAGGTCGTGATTGAAAAAGGTGTAACGGCAATTTCTGAAAAAGCCTTCCAGAAGCATAGCGAGCTGACCAGTGTTAGCATACCCGTCAGCGTTACCCAGATACACGCTCTGTCGTTTGAGAAGTGCCCGAAGCTTGAGGAATTTATTATCAGCGAGTTCAATCCCAATTATACTGTGGGCGCAGACGGTGCGGTATACAGTAAGGATATGAAAGAACTGGTTGTGGTACCTCAGGCGCTGACCGGAGAATTTATCGTCCCGGACAGCGTTACCCACATTGGCAAGAGAGCATTTGAAGACTGCAGCGGTTTAACCGGGATTACTTTCTCTGAAAATGTCATTGAGATTGGCGAGCTTGCCTTTGGCAGCTGTACCGGGTTGACGAAAATTGAAATTCCTCACGGTGTGTCAAATTTGTCTACGAGTGTGTTCAACAATTGCACAGGTCTAACCACTGTGAAAATTCCCGAAAGCGTACTCGCGATTGGTGTGAGTGCGTTCTTTGAGTGTAAAAACCTAACCAATGTGGAGATACCCAACAGCGTTACCTATATTGCGCAGGGTGCGTTTGAGGAATGTTCTGGCCTAACCAGTATCACAATTCCGGACAGTGTAAAGGAGATAGGAAGTGCTGCATTCAGAGCTTGTTCATCTTTGCAGACTGTGAATATCGGAAACGGCGTTACATATATCGGTAGTTGGGCGTTTGCTTATTGCCCCCGGTTGGAGATTCTTATCATAGGTAAGAGTGTTTCCGGAATTGGAGAGTGCGCATTTAATGTCAGCAATAGAGTGGAAAAGGTATATTATACAGGCACCAAAGAGCAATGGGATCAGATTAGGATCGGAAATAAAAATCTGCCTTTAACCGCTGGGGATGTAGTTTACAATTTCGATGGACAGCTACAGGAGAAGCCCTGGAGCAAGTATGCTATCGCTACAGCGGTCTGTGTGGTTGTAATCGGTGTGGTAGCAGTTGTGGGCAGAAAGAGACGCTGAAATAAAAATCCGAGGGATTATCCCTCGGATTTCTTTATGCAAAGGTCTGCTGGGCGAAATGAAATGCGCCGTAGATGCCGGCATCGTTGCCTAACTTGGCGATTGCCAGCCGGGTATTTCCGCAGGGACCAAAGGCCTGTTCCCGGAATGCTTTTTCTGCGCCTTGCAGGAGAATATCACCGGCCCGGCTTACGCCGCCGCCAAGGACGATAATCTCCGGGTCGCAGGTACAGCAGAGAATGGATAGCAGCTGCCCCATATAGCGAAAATAGGTTTCAAGCACCGAAAGAGCAAAGGGGTCGCCTGCCCGTCCGGCATCAAAAATATCCTTTGCCGTGGGGAATTTGCCGTCTGCCAGCCGGACAATACCGGTGGCGGATAAGTACTGCTCTGCACAGCCACATTTTCCACAGTTGCAGGGGATGGTTTCTTCCCGGTTCAGGGTAATATGTCCGATTTCACCGCCGGCACCGTGGACACCGGGAAGAATTTTCCCGTCTATCACAATGCCACCGCCAACACCCGTACCCAAGGTAACGAAAATCATATTTTTGCTGCCGGCACCAGCCCAGCATTCACCCAGCGCTGCCATGTTGGCATCGTTGCCGCATACGGCAGGAATGCCGGTGAGCCGGAAAAGTGCCTCGAGCACATCGGTTTTTCCCCAACCCAGATTTACGCAGCCAAGCACATTGCCGTTGCCGTCTACAGGCCCGGGTACACCGATGCCCATACCCAGCACGGCTTGCTTGGAGATATGACGCTCTTCCAAACAGGAGAGGATAGCCTCTCCAATGTCCGGCAAAATCCGGCTGCCGTTGTCAGAAGTATCGGTAGGAATTTCCCATTTTTCTATGCAAGTGCCGTTTTCCTCAAACAAGGCGAGCTTAACCGTGGTGCCGCCCAAGTCAATTCCAAAGCCGTAGCGCATATGTAATGCCTCCTTTATGTTACACTTATTATACACATTATTTCGAAAAAAGCTACCCTGAAAAACGCAAAATTCTCTTGTCTTTACGGGTTGGGCGTGGTACTATAAAAATAGAAAACAAAGAAAGGAAAGAAGCATATGATTAAAGTTGATATATCGAATATTTGGGGTCAGTTATCTCTGCCTGACCTGCTGGCTATGGAAAAAGAAGTGGCTGCTGCCCACAATACCCTTATGGAGGGTACCGGCGAGGGTAACGACTTTTTAGGCTGGCTGAATCTGCCCGTTGCAGAGGAAAATGCAGAAATTCGCCGCATTCGTGCCGCTGCCAACCGCATTCGGGAAACCTCTGATGTGTTTGTGGTTATCGGTATTGGCGGCAGCTACTTAGGCCCCCGGGCAGCTATCGAGCTGATGCAAGGCCCCAACCACAATATCGGCAAAGGTAAGGGAAATCCCCAGATTTATTTTGCCGGCAACGGTCTTTCCACCAGAGCATGGAATGAACTGAAGCGGCTGCTGGACGGCAAGGATTTCTCCATCGCCATTATCTCCAAGTCCGGCACTACCACTGAGCCTGCCATCGCCACCCGGGCGCTGCGGGCGCTCTTGGAGGAAAAGTACGGTCCGCAGGAGGCAAATGCCCGCACTTATGCCATTACCGACCCCTGCAAGGGTGCGCTGCGGAAGATGGCCACGGAGGAGGGCTGGGAGACCTTCGTAATTCCCCCCAATGTGGGCGGCCGCTACTCGGTGCTGACTGCTGTGGGTCTTCTGCCTATGGCAGTAGCGGGCATTGACCCTATGGAGGTTATGCAGGGCGCAGC
>JAZSKZ010000147.1:0-18130 GCA_045535135.1 Faecousia sp. | reverse complement strand
AATTAGTAATCCCGTCCGCCAGCCCGTTTACGGGTCGCAAGTAAGACAATGCAGTTGGCGGGCTGTTATTATGCGTTTACGTATTACGCAAGAAACATAGGGCTATGCCCGCATATGAAGAACCCCCGGTTTTACCGGGGGATTCCTTTTTCTATTTGAGGATAATATTGACAATTATTAATAAATTGTGTATACTACGAATATAAAATAAATTATTTGGAGGCATATACTATGGCAAATTTTTGCAAATCCTGTGGCGCATCTCTGGAAGACGGAGCACGCTTCTGCGGCAATTGTGGCACTTCTGTTGATGCAGTAGCTTCTACTCCGGTTGCGGCAGCACAAAAGCCTGCAGATCTTACGCAGTATGTAAAGTTTATTCTTATTGGCTTGGCTCTGATTGCCCTTACCTTTGCGGTACTTAACTTTGGCGGCTTCTATGATGTTAAAGCAACAATTTCCTACGGCGAGTTATCTCAGAGTGGTTCTGGTGCAGTTTCTGACCTTTATAAGGAAGATCATTTCACAATTTTGGCTGTTGGCAACTACGCAAGCGCTACCTTGCTGGTTCTTTCCGCCGCTGCTGCAATTCTTGGCATTCTCAGAGCGTTCAAAGTCAGCGATATCTCCAATAAGATTTTTAAGTGCAACTGCGAGACCAAGGAATTCAAATTTGCTTCTTTCTGGGGCATGATTGCACTTGTGTTCCATGTGTTCTGCTTCCTGCTTACCGGTGCCAACGATATGGGCGGTAATGTTAAAGTCTCTGTTGCTGCTCCCTGGTACTCTTGGTTTGCAATGGTGCTGTTTGTTGGCGCATGGGTATTTTGCAAGTTTGTGCTGAACAAGAAAAAGGATGTATAAAATTTTAATGCGAATGGGATTTCCCACTCGCATTTTTATTGACAGATAATTTTAAGGATGCTATATTGAAAAGGGATATTAAATTTAATGCGTGAGCCTATTGGGTATTAAAGGAAATATCTCTCGTTCTGCTTTTAATATTCTGTATAAAGGAGGCGTGATTATGGAAAATATTCGGGATAAAAGTCATTTATCACGGACATTGGATCAGATTGTGAGGCTTTTGTTACTTCTGCTTGCATTTGTGATGCTCACGCTTTGTGTTGTACAATTATCGGAATGGTATCCGATACAGTACATTAAGGAAAAGGGAAATTCGAGGACGGAAGTGGATATTGTCCTTGCCGTAGAGATAAGAGGCGGTTCTTCTGACCTGTACCGTGAAAATGTCCTTTCCGGTCTGATTCTTTTGTGTGCGTCCTGCTACTGCGCATACCGGGTTTCCTGCTTGTTTGGACTGTTCAAAACAGATAAATGGTCGGTATACGGAGATTTCATGCTTGTTTCTATATTGGGCCTTATATCCTATCTGATTCCTTTAGCAGGCTCCTTTAAGCAACATCAGCATAGTTATACACTATACCGCCTAAAACCTACGTTGTATACCTATTCTTTATTGGCGGTATTTTTTGTCTTTACCGTATTTTCTACTGTGCTGTATTGTATAAACCGCAAGAAAGGGAAGGAGGCGCGTTATGAATAAGCTTACTGCGTATTCTCGTCGTTTTTTGGACAGATTTTGTAAATATCTGCTGATATTTCTTTTCTTTGCGTCCTTCGCCCTTTCCATATTTTATTCCACCAAGTATTTTCCTTTGGACCTGAAGATGGTTCTTCCAGAATCCGGTGAGGTAGAGTATCATCAACGGTTTGCTTATGAAATTGAAGCATGGTTTCAATACGGAATATCCTTATTTGGCAGCGTTCTGTGCGGTATCGGATTGCTGGTTGTTGCAATGATTTCCGCTTATGGCGTAGTTTGCTCTTTTGGCTTCTTTTCCGTCTCCAAGGATTCCTTAAAGGGAAGAAAATGCTTACTTGCTGCTTCTATAATAGGAACAATGGCATCGTTTGTGCTCATTATGGGCTTTTTGCTTTGTGGCGCTCATAAGTGGTATGCATTTACCCCGTTTGTACATAGCCTAACGCCACCTTGGCATATTTGGCTGCCGTTACCTGCATTTTTGCTGTTGCTATGTCTTTCGTTTTTGGGAAAACAGGATTTAGTGGAGATAAAGAAACCTGTTTCATTTGGGAAAAACACACCTATTACACGCATTATTTTTGCGGTCCTAGCGGTGTTTTGCATCGTAACCGCTGTAACCGTTTTAAGCGGACAGTATAAAATTCCTTATCGTGTAAGTGGTGTTGAGATCGGTGCGGGTAAAGAGGGACTCAGTGATGTACGGTACTTATTCGGAACCGATCCCGATTATATTTCGCCCTCAAATACCGCAATCGCTGTTGGCAGTGTGTTTTGTGCTTTTCTTCTTCTGTTTGGAGGAGCCCTTGCCGTACTGGAAGGCTTATCCGAATATCATCACCGCTTCCGTTCGTTAGGTGTTATCAGCGTCTCCGGCATTTTGGGATTTACATACCTCAATTTCGGGTTTTTTGTCTTGCCGGATGGATCGACTGCGGTTATGAATAATATTATATATTCCGTGCCGGAATTTACAGGGAACAGTTTGCTTCTTTTTACCGCTCTTCTTGTATTCTATATTCTGTATAAGCTTTTGAGAATTTGCAGAAAGGGGCATAAGAATGAAGAAAGTACATAATTCTGTTAAACTTATACTCATTATCCTTTCGGTTTTCTTTCTTGTTCTCGGCGTTATGAATATGGGCTCCTTGTACAAGGTTACCCTTGGCCGACTGTCCGCCAATCGCGGGAATACTTTTAGAATTCGTGAATATGCGTGTAATGTTTTCAATCAATTTCATAATCAGACAATCCGGGTCTTCGATTCCGTAAGTGGATTTCTGCTTTTCTGTTCGTCGCTGTTGTTTGCAACAGGCGCTTTCCGGGAATTTGTCAAAAAGGAGCCGTGCCTTGCGAAAAAACTGTCCCATCCTGAATTGCTTGTCGGTGCAATTATTGGCTTTCTTGCCGGCTTGGCACAGCTAATAGGTTATCTCAATTTTGAAAAAGGGGGAGAATATATCCTTACAGCATTTATATTCCCACCCCAAATCTGGATAATGCTGATTGGAAATGCACTGCTGATTGCTTTGTGGTGGATTTTAAACAAAAAAACCTACACAGCTGCATACGAACCTGCTACGGTTGCTATTTCCAATCGGATGCGCGCGATTTGCGCCGGCGTTATCGTGTGCTTCGGCGCATTCGCGTTGGCCAACGCGTGTGGATACTTCGGTTTTATTCTTCATAGAAATAGTGAATCTTATAGCTTCTCCGAAATTCATTATTTCTGTGATTATTTGAAGGAGCAGAACAGATTCCTGTTAAAAGAATTTTATAACGGTCTGTTTGTGGCAAATATTGCCGCCACTGTTACAATGCTGCTCGGTGTTATTGTTTCCCTATATGGCACTTATAAGGAAAGCAAATATGTCCTTCCATTTTCTGGAATTCTTGGAATGATTGCGTTTGGTGCGCAAAGCCTCTCTTATGTATTTACGCCTGATATAGAGGATACATTCTACGAAAGATGTTACTTTGCACCCGGTTTCTATCATTATGGCGGTTTTTTGCTCTTTGCCATAGTATTTGCCGTCGGAATTGCCTCACTTTGTCGCAAAAAGGCAGAATAAAGAACACGCGACTGTCTTGGGCAGGTCCCTGATTTTATATACAACTGCATCTATAAGCCGGGTTCTGTCTTGACAGCCATCTATCTAGACCTGCAATTGCTCACAGGTTCCAGCCACCTCTTGGGGACGGCCGGGCCAGCCTATTGTCCCACACACGGTGTTGCTCCGGATAGAGTTTACATCGTAAAACCCATATCTCTATGGGCCGGGTGCGCTCTTACCGCACCTTTTCACCCTTACCTCGTCGGGACAAGCTCCATAGTTTTCGCTTTTTCGCAAGCGAAAAAGCTCGCGTATGTCGCTGCCCCTCCTCTCCCTATCAAAACTGCGTTTCGATGGGGGCCCCAGTGATGGAGAATGAGGCGGTATATCTCTGTTGCACTTGTCCTAAGGTTACCCTCGGCGGGCGTTACCCGTTATCCTTGCCCTATGGAGCCCGGACTTTCCTCACAACCGGCCTTTCGGCCTGGCCGCGCGACTGTCCAACGCAGTTGCCTTGATATTTTATCCTAATTTCTATCTGTTGTCAAACTTTTCTTGCAAAAATGGGGAATAGGGGATATACTATAAGAAAATGATTTCGGAGGGATTAGCTTAATTATGGATTTTGATTCCTATTTTTCCTCTCTTAAAGATAAGAAAATTGCGGTTTTGGGTCTTGGTGTCAGCAATCGCCCCCTTGTACGACTGCTACTACAGTACGGCTGTACGGTTATCGGCTGCGACCGAGCACCAAGAGAAATGCTTTCACCTGCGGTTTTGGAGCTGGAGAAGTTGGGGTGCAGACTTCAAACCGGTGATGGATACCTGAATGGTTTAACTGCGGATATTGTATTTCGTACACCGGGCATGCACCCGGAAAATCCGGCACTTATGCAGCTTCGGGAAGAGGGAGCAAAAATCACCAGCGAGATGGATGTTTTCTTCCGCTTGTGTCCCTGCAAAATCATCGCTGTTACCGGCTCCGACGGAAAAACCACGACCACAACACTGATTTCTGAATTCTTGAAAGCTGCTGGCAGAAAGGTTTGGCTAGGTGGCAATATCGGCACACCGTTACTTTCCCTGTGCCCGCAAATGAAAGCGGATGACATTGCTGTAGTGGAGCTCAGTTCCTTCCAGCTGATGGATATGACGATGAGTCCCTCTGTGGCAGTTATCACAAACCTCTCGCCCAACCATCTGGATATCCATAAAGATATGCAGGAGTATATCACGGCAAAGCAGAACATTTATCGCTTCCAAGGCGCTGATGATGTGTTAATTGTAAATGCTGACAATTCTATTACTGCGGGCCTGTCCTCTTGCGGACATACATATACCTTCTCGCGCATAGCTGAGGGAGATATATGCTTCAAAGACGGATATATCCTGCGCAGGGGGCAGAAGCTGCTGCACACAGAAGATATTCTTTTACCCGGCGTCCATAATATCGAGAACTATATGGCGGCCATATTGGCCGTTGAGGGCCTTGTAGACGATGATGTCATAACCTATGTGGCAAAAACCTTTGGCGGCGTGGAGCACCGTATTGAGCTTGTCAGAATTAAAGACGGCGTTCGGTATTATAATGACTCTATCGCCTCCTCTCCCAGCCGGACGATTGCCGGTCTGCGAAGCTTTTCTCAGAAGGTAATCCTGATTGCCGGAGGTTATGATAAGAACATTGCCTATGATAATTTAGGACCGGAAATTTGTGCAAGTGTTAAAAAACTATTCTTAAACGGTGCAACCGCGGGTAGAATTCGTTCTGCCGTTGAGGCGTGTTTAGGAATAAAGCCTGAAATCGTGGATTGCGTGGATTTTGACAGCGCAGTTCTTGCCGCTTCAAATAGCGCAGAACCGGGAGATGTGGTGCTTATGAGCCCAGCATCTGCTTCGTTTGATCAATTTAAAAACTTTGCAGAGCGGGGTCTTCGCTTTAAGAAAATCATTGAGGAGCTATAATATGAAGGTTTCAGGTCTCACAAAGGCAATACGAAAGGTGCTGCCGGTAGGTTATTGTGGTGCAGTTATCGTTGCGGCCGGTAATGCAACCCGTATGGGCGGAATTGATAAAGCAGTTGCACTTTTGGGCGGTGAGCCTATACTGGAACACACAGTGCGGGCGTTCCAAAATTGTGAAATTATCAAGGAAATCGTTGTTGTAACTCGTGAAGACTTGCTTATCCAGGTTGGTGCCCTGTGCCATGATTTTGATAAGGTAAAGGCTGTCGTTGTGGGTGGGAAGACCCGTCTGCTATCTGTCCACGCCGGTATGAACGCCCTGTCCTCAAAGGTTCGCTTGGTTGCGGTTCACGACGGCGCACGCCCCCTTGTTTCAGACGCACTCATTGACCGTACAGTGCGGGCGGCGCATAGCTACGGAGCGGCCGCACCGGGAATCCCGATTAAAGACACGGTTAAAATTGTTGAAGGCGGCGTAGTTTCCTCTACACCTGCCAGAAAGACGCTGCAGGCAATTCAGACGCCACAGGTTTTTGATTTCGATATTCTTAGGGCTGCACTAAAAAAGGCCGCTCAGGACGGCGTCGAGGTTTCAGACGATTGCTCTGCGGTGGAACGAATGAAGATGTCTGTGAAAATTGTGGAAGGGGAGGAGCGTAATATGAAAATCACCACGCCCCTGGACCTTAAATTTGCAGATCTCATATGGGAGGAGAAACAATGAGAATCGGACACGGCTATGATGTACACAGACTGGTATCCGGCCGGAAGCTGATTCTGGGGGGTGTTGAGATTCCCTATGAAAAAGGACTGGACGGTCATTCGGATGCAGACGTGCTGTATCACGCAGTAATGGACGCTCTGCTCGGCGCTGCCGCGATGGGGGATATTGGACGACATTTTCCTGATACCGACGGCGCATATAAGGGCATTGATTCCGGAATATTGCTGGAAAGAGTCAAAAAATTACTGCTTGATGCCGGATTCAGTATTGGAAACATTGATGTTACCGTTATTGCACAAAAGCCAAAACTGAAAGATTTTATCCCACAAATGGTGGAAAATATCTGTAAAATCCTGGAAATTCCAAAGAATCGCGTTAACATTAAAGCTACGACGGAAGAGAATCTGGGCTTTACCGGCGATGGAAGCGGTATGGCCTGCCACGCAGTTTGCCTTTTAAATGAATAGCATAAAACCCTCCCGGACATAGAATGACCGGGAGGGTTTTCCTATGAAAAGTTGTTTTATTACGTTACCAACGCTAACGGCTGCCCAAATGGCAGAAAGCCAGTTACGCCGTAGTGGTATTCAATGCCGCATACAACGCAGTCCCAAATGGATGGAGGAACAAGGGTGCGGGAATGGAATTACAGTTCCGTTTGACGTGTTCGACAAATGCATTACGATTCTGAAAAACAACCGTATCCCATATAAAAAAGCCTATCTAAAGGATGAAGGCGGGAAGATGGAGGTGCTGGAGCTGTGATTTATTTAGACAATGGGGCGACCTCTTTTTATAAACCCCAGTCGGTAAAACAGGCAGTAATAAAAGCAATGCACCAATGTGCAAGTCCCGGACGGGGCGGCTATAAGGCCGCCCAAAACGCCGGGAAAACAGTGTTTCGCTGCAGGGAGCTTGCAGGTGCTCTGTTTGATTGCTTGCCGGACCGGGTTGTGTTCACATCTAACTGCACGCACAGCCTAAATATGGCTATCAGAACGCTTGTGAAACCGGGGGATAGGGTAGTGGTTTCCGGGTTTGAGCACAATGCTGTGATGCGACCTCTATATGCACTTAATGCAAAAATATACATTGCAGGAAGAGAACTGTTTGACAATAAGGACACAATACGAAAGTTCGAATACATTGTAAAACAGGGAGTAGATGCGGCGGTTTTTACCCATTGTTCTAATGTATTTGGCTATATTTTGCCTATTAAAGATATGGCGGTGATATGCAGAAAATACAATGTCCCATTCATTATTGATTGCGCGCAATCAGCAGGCGTTCTACCGATTTCGATGAAAGAATTGGAAGCGGATTTTATTGCAATGCCAGGACACAAAGGACTTCTTGGGCCCCAGGGAACCGGGCTTCTGCTATGTTCACGCTTACCTGAGCCACTGCATTTTGGTGGCACAGGCAGTCAGTCTGCGCTCTATGAAATGCCGGAATATTTGCCGGACAGAGGAGAGGCGGGCACCCTGAATGTACCGGGGATTGCCGGCCTTGCTGCTGGGATCTCCTATATTCTTAAAACCGGCACAAACCAAATACTCCTTGAAGAACGACAGGCCGCCCGTGCTGTGGGAGAATTTCTCGGGCAGAATGGATTTGCTGTGTTTCTCGGTGAACCGCAGACAGGTACCGTATCGTTTATACCGCACACGGATTGCGAGCACGCTGCCAGCGTGTTGGACCGGCACGGAATTGCTGTCAGAGGCGGTCTTCACTGTGCTCCACTTGCCCACGAAAGTGTCGGTACTCTTGATACCGGCACGGTGCGGTTAAGCTTTGGTGTCGATAGCAGCGAAAAGCAGGTTTTTGAAGTGAAAAAAATCCTTAAAAAAGTGATGAATGAACTGTAAAAAATGGGATTTCCTCTTGCTATTAATGCATTTGTCGGCTATAATAGAATAGATAATCGGCAGCATATGTGCATTTTACAAAAATGCATTGGAAATAGATGGAAAAAAGGGGCAGAATGCATATGGGAATCGTACAATTTTTCGTTCAGCATTTTTCAAAAATGCAGTGGACCGACTACCTGGATATCTTGGTAGTTGCCTACCTGCTATATACCTTTTTGCCGCTATTGCGATCTAGCGGCTCACTCCGAATTGCCGGTGTAATATGCGGTCTTTTTGTAATCACATGGATTACGGAATTTCTCAATATGCATGCTCTGAATTTTATACTGACACAGTTTACTGCAGTTGGTCTTATTGCAGTTGTGGTTCTGTTTCAACCTGAAATCCGGCGGGTGTTGGATCATTTGGGCAATGTCCGTTTCCGCCGCTTTCTTGGTACGGATAAGCCTGCTCAGGAGATGTTCTCTGTAATCTCCCAAACTGTGTCCGCCTGCGAGGCATTGAGTCGGGAGCGGATGGGTGCGCTGATTGTTTTTGAGCGGGATAGCCGTTTGGACGAATATTTCAAAACGGGCACGATGATTGACGGAAAGCTCTCTGAGCAGATGCTTCGCAACCTCTTTTTCCCCAAGGCTGCGCTCCACGATGGCGCAACTATCGTGCGTGAGGGAAGAATTGCTGCTGCTGCTTGCGTATTGCCCCTCTCCAACAGCGCGCGGCTTAGTGCCGACCTGGGCACCCGGCACCGTGCAGGCGTGGGCCTCAGTGAGATTACCGATGCGGTAGTCGTGATTGTTTCTGAAGAAACCGGTGCGATTTCCGTGGCAGTTGGCGGCGTCCTTAAACGCTATTTGGCACCGCAGACCCTGGAAAAACTCCTCCGCCACGAACTATGTCCGGATGAAGCCGGTGATGATGAGAATTTGGTGCTAAAGCTGCGTCAGAAGCTTCAGAAGAAGGAAAAGGAGGATGGTCGCCGTGAAAAATAAAATCCTCTATTTCTGCCTTTCTCTTGTAATGGCATTCGGCATCTGGCTTTATGTTATTACTGTTGTAAGCCCCAAAACCCAGGAAACGTTTAGGGATATCCCGGTGGAAATGCAGAATGTATCCTATCTGGAAGAGCGCGGCCTGATTATAACAAACATCAGCCATACAAAAGTTACTCTGCGCCTGTCCTGCAACCGCACAGACCTCATTCAGCTGAATAAGGATAATATTCGGATAGTTGCGGATGTATTTAACATTCACGAGCCCGGTGTTCACGAAGTTTCTTATACTGTGTCCTACCCGGGAAATATCCCCAATGGAAACGTGGAGATGCTGAGCCGTTCTCCCGGCACAATTCAGGTTGAGGTGGAGCAGAAGGTTTCAAAGAAACTGGACCTGTCCGTCAATTACAAAGGCGCTGTACCGGAAGGCTACCTGACTGATGAGGCAAATGTACTGCTGGACACCAAGACGGTAACCATATCCGGCCCGAAGGCCATTATCGACAGAGTTACTTCTGCTAAAACATTTGTGGATATTGAGGGAAGAACGGAAACCTTTTCAGCATTCTGCTCTGTTTCCCTTTACGACAGTGATGGTAATGTGGTGGATGCCACCGGCATCACTACCGACACAAAGTCTGTGAAAGTTACCCTGCAAGTTAAACAGCTCAAAGAGGTGGATGTAGTTTTTGATGTTTTGTACGGTGGTGGCACATCCCAGCAAAACACGACTATCACACCCAGCATCACAAAATTGCAAATCACAGGTCATAAAAACCTACTGAGTAATATCACGCAGATTCATATTGGCACGGTGGATTTGTCTCAGGTTATGGGTAATACGCAAATTGTTAGGTCTATTACCCTGCCTGATGGTGTTGTGAATGAAACCGGCGTAAACGATGTGAAGATTACAATCACCTTCGAGGGACTGATTTCCAAAACGCTGGAAGTAACCAACATTATGCCTGTGAATCTCCCGGTGGGAATGGCTGCTCAAATCCGGGCAGAGATGCTCCCTGTCATTGTTAGAGGCACGCAGGAGGAGATTAATGCCATTACTGCCGCAGATGTGATTGTGTCCGTTGACTTTGGCGACACCCGTGAAGGGGAATCCACAATGCACGCGAAAATTATTGTTTCTGATAATTTCCCCAATGTGGGAGCAGTTGGCAGTTATACGGTTACCGCCAATATGTATAGAGGTTGACCTTACATAGCGATTACGATTTTCGATGTAAATATTATTACGGTTGCGGACAGATTCGTTTCGAAACCGTTAAAAAGGGGATAATGAATTTGATTAGAAGTATGACCGGCTATGGCCGTGCAGTAGAGACACTGAATGCACGTGAGTTTACCGTGGAAATCTCCTCCGTGAATAATCGGTATTTGGATTGCACTGTACGCTTACCCCGTGCCCTTTCCTTTGCAGAGGAGGCGGTAAAGCAGGCGGTAAAGCAGTGCGTATCCCGTGGTAAGGTTGAGGTACATATCTCCATGCGCAGTGAAGCAGCGGAGGATACAAAGCTCTCACTCAATGCGCCTGTGGTAGAGGGATATTTAAGCGCTATGCGCCAAATGGTGGACACTTACGGTGTGAGGGACGACATCAGCGTGTCTGTTCTCTCGCGTCTCCCCGAGGTGTTCATTATGGAAAAGGCCAAGGCTGACGAGGAGCAGCTACAGAGCGATCTTCTTTCTGTGGTAAGCAATGCCCTCGTAAACTACAATGCTATGCGGACAACCGAGGGCGCAGCACTCGATAGAGACCTGCGTAGCCGTGGCGATACGATTCTTGACTATGTGGCTCAGGTGGAAGCGGGTAATGCACAGACTGTTGTGGACTACCGGGCAAGATTGGAAGCCAAAATCCGTGAAGTACTTGCCAATACTGCTATTGACGAAAGCCGGATCCTCACCGAAGCAGCTATTTTTGCCGATAAAGTTGCAGTAGACGAAGAAACAGTTCGCCTTCGCAGCCACCTGGAGCAGATGAATACGATGCTCACCCAGGGTGGTGCTGTGGGCAGAAAACTGGATTTCCTTCTGCAGGAAATGAACCGTGAGGCAAATACTATTGGATCCAAGTGCACCGATGTGGTGCTGGCGCGAATCGTTGTAGACATTAAGGCTGAACTGGAAAAGATTCGCGAACAAACTCAGAACATCGAATAAGAGGTTTATATGAAGCTACTGAATATTGGATTTGGCAGCATGGTTTCTGCCGCCCGTGTTTTAGCGATTGTGGACCCGGATTCTGCGCCCATTAAGCGGATTGTTCAGGAAGCGAGAGACCGGGCAATGTTGGTGGATGCCTCCTATGGACGGAAGACAAAATCTGTGATCATTATGGACACTGACCACATCATTTTGTCCGCAGTCGGCCCGGATGCGCTTTCTGCCCGTTGGGCGGATAAGCCGGAAGAGGAGGAAAGTAATGGGTAAGATTTTTGTGATTTCCGGTGCCTCTGGCGTCGGAAAAAGCACGGTACTCAAAGAAGTAATGGCATCCCGGAAAGATCTCCGTTTTTCTGTCTCCGCTACTACAAGAGCGCCTCGTCCCGGAGAAATTGACGGTGTGCACTACAGCTTTGTATCCAAAGAGAAATTTGAGGATATGATTGCAAATGGCAAGTTCGCGGAATATAGCGCCCACGCCGCCAATTATTACGGTACCCCTCAAGAGCAGCTGGACGAAAAGCTGAAAGATGGAAATGTGATTTTGGATATTGAGCCTAACGGCGCTTTTCAGGTTTTGAAGGCCCGGAACGATGCGGTTTTGATTTTCATTATGCCGCCGTCAGTTGACGAGCTTGAGCACCGCCTTCGCTCTCGTGGCGATACGTCTGAGGAGCAGATACGTCTGCGACTTGAGCGGGCAGATTGGGAAATGAGTCAAAGCGCCTTCTACCATTATGTTGTAATCAACGGCCAGGTAAGTGCCTGCGCTGATGAAATTCTAAATATTATCGCCAATGAGGCGGGTTGAATTGGAGGAAATGAATTATGCTTTACCCCCCTGTAGCAGATTTGCTTAAAAATGTGGAAAGCCGGTATCTTCTTGTCAATGTTGTTGCCCAGCGGGCAAGACAGATTGCTGCTGAAGCTGATGAAAATCAGATTGAATTGACAGATAAGCCTGTAACCCTTGCGATTCGCGAGGTAGCTGAAGGCAAGCTTACTGCAGAACTGAAGAACAGTTATAAGTAATTACGATAGGAGTGGGTTTTATGATTGCAAAAATCGCTGTTTCTGCGGCGACATATGCCATTGACAAGCCCTACTCCTACCTAGTTCCTGATGGTATGGCGTTAATGCCGGGTATGCGTGTAACCATCCCCTTTGGCAGAAGTAACCGTAGAACAGAGGGCATTGTGCTGTTCTTAGAAAACGGATACGATGAACAGCTGAAATCCATAGAAGAAAAGCTGGACGACACACCTGTTCTCACCGATGAAATGCTGCGTATGGCAATTATGCTCCGTAGCCGCTACTTTTGCACGGTCTATGATGCGGTCCACGCCATATTGCCTGCAGGACTTTGGTTTCGCAGGAAAGAGACATATTCCCTTACCGACGATCGGTCCTGGATGGAGAAAAAACTCCATCAGGAGGATGCCAAACGGCTACTCGGCCACCTTTCGGATTTGGGTGGCAACGGCGACGGTGATGCTCTGCGCAGTGTAATACCCGATGAAGAGCGCTTTATAAAAGCGATTGCGTATTTGCGGCGAAACGACTGGATTGTGTCAGACGCTTCCTATTTCCATCGTGGCAGCGAAAAGACGGAGCAGGTGGCAAGCCTTGCCTGCTCTGTGAATGAGGCGATGGAATTTGCTGCAAGCCGACCCAAATCTGCCCAGATGCAGAAGGCGGTGCTGGAGCTCCTGTGTTCGATTGATACCTGTTCAGTAAAGGATATCTGTTATTTTACCGGTGCAAGTGCCGCAACGGCAGAACGGCTGGCACAGCTTGGCTATGTGGCCCTGTCTGTGCGACAGGTGCTTCGTTGTCGTGAAATTGTTCCGGCAATGATTTCCGAACCGCTCACATTGACGGATGAGCAGGAGGCGGTATATACGGGACTGCGAGAGCAGATGGATGGAGAAACGCCCGGCGGTGCGCTTCTTTACGGCGTAACCGGCTCCGGAAAAACATCCGTATACATTCGTCTGATTCAGGATACAATCTCTGCCAGTCAGCAAGCAATCTTACTCGTCCCCGAAATTGCGCTTACACCCCAACTCCTTGGCCTTATGGCGGCGTATTTCGGTGATAAGGTTGCGGTACTGCACAGTAGCCTTCCTGCCGGTGAGCGCTTTGATCAGTGGAATCGGGTGAGAAAAGGGGAGGCCTCTGTTGTTGTAGGTACCCGAAGCGCTGTGTTTGCCCCTTGTCCCAATCTGGGCTTAATTATTATGGACGAGGAGCAGGAACATTCCTACCAATCAGATAATACGCCCCGGTATCATGCAGGTGAGGTTGCCCTTTGGCGTGGATTCCGGGAGCGGGCATTGGTGCTCTACGGTTCTGCCACTCCTTCCGTGGAAACAATGTACCGGGCAAAGACCGGAGCGCTGAAGCTCTACACGCTTAAGAAACGCTATAACGGAAAAAATCTCCCGTTAGTAGAAATCATAGATATGCGTAAGCAGCTGGAAATGGGCAATGGTACATCCATCAGCTACCCCTTACAGGACGCACTTGCCGATAACATTTCCGCAGGGTATCAGAGTATACTCTTTTTGAATCGCCGAGGTAACAGTCGAGCCCTTGTCTGCGTGAGTTGCGGAAAGAATCAGGAATGTCCCCGGTGTGAGGAGCGGCTTACATATCACAGTGCAAATAACCGGATGATGTGCCACTATTGCGGCTATTCCCAGCCAGCGCAGGAAGCATGCCCTTTCTGCGGCGGACGGTTAAAGCCGGTGGGTACCGGCACGCAAAAGGTGCAGCAGGAACTTAGCTCACTGTTTGCGGATACAGAAGTTGCACGAATGGATACAGATACGGTAAATGCCGTCAATACCCACGAGAAGATTCTCGAGCATTTCCAGAAGGAGAATGTACCGATTCTGCTTGGTACGCAAATGGTTGCCAAGGGATTAAATCTTCCCAATGTAACCCTTGTAGGCGTGCTGGACGGGGACTTGGGTCTGTTCAGCTCAGGTTACCGTGCCGCAGAAACAACTTTTAATATGCTGACCCAGGTCGTTGGCCGGGCCGGTCGGGGCGACTATTCGGGCCGTGCGATGATTCAAACACTGACTCCGGAGCACGCCGTTCTGCAATTAGCATCCCGGCAGGATTATGACGGGTTTTACGAAATGGAAATTGCCATCCGTCAGCGCCTGCTTCATCCACCCTTCGGCGACCTTGCGGTTATTACTTTTACCGGGCAGGATGAGGGACGGGTGCTGCGAGGTGCCGCTAAATTTGCGGGCAGCATCAAGAAATTATCAGTTGACCTGCCTGAGCTTCTTGGGGAGCATACGGTTTTGGGGCCTGCGCCCTGTGCCGTGCCAAAAATTAATTATAATTTCCGTTACCGCTTGACACTTAAATGTAAAATGAACGCCAACATTCGAAGCGCATTGGAGCACCTGCTCCGGCAATTTGCTGCTGATAGGGAAAACCGTGGCGTGAGTGCATTTATCGATGTGAACGGCTACGAATAAGTAAGAGGTATAGTATGGGACTTAGAAGAATTCTGACGGTTGAAGAAGCTTCGCTGCATAAGGTTTGTAAACCTGTGGCAAACTTTAACGGTCGGCTCTGGAAATTATTGGATGATATGCGGGAGACCTTAATTGAATCCAACGGTGTCGGCCTTGCCGCACCTCAGGTAGGTATTCTCCGCAGAGTAGTGCTTGTCGATACCGGTGATGAGATTTTGGAGCTGATAAATCCTAGCCTTGTAGAAACCGACGGGGAACAAATCGGAGCTGAAGGCTGCTTGAGTGTGCCGGATAAGTTTGGCCTTGTAAAGCGGCCCATGTGGGCAAAGGTTGTGGCACAAGACCGCAACGGTAATTGGTTTGAAGCAGAGGGCGAAGAGCTTATTGCCCGTTGCTTCTGCCACGAGCTGGACCATTTGGACGGCATCGTATTTACAGAGGTAATGGAACGGCTTCTGACCGATGAGGAGCTGGCAGGAGATACTGAGGAGTAAGGGAGGATACTATGCGGGTTGTATTTATGGGCACGCCGGATATTGCGGCAACTTGTCTTACGAAAATCATCGATGACGGCTTCAATGTTGTCGGTGTTTATACACAGCCCGATCGCCCTAAAAACCGGGGAATGAAGCTTGCTTATTCTCCCGTGAAAGAAGTAGCCATTTCCCATAATCTGCCCGTCTTTCAGCCGGAAAATTTCCGGGATGAGGAGACGGTGGATATACTCAGAGATCTGCGCCCGGATGTGGTTGCGGTGGTTGCCTACGGCAGAATTCTTCCGCAAAAGGTGCTGGATGTTCCTACCTATGGTTGTATTAACATTCACGCAAGCCTTCTTCCCGCATACCGTGGCTCTGCGCCTTATCAGTGGGCGGTGCTGGATGGGCAGAAGGAAACCGGCGTAACGGCTATGTATCTGTGCCGGGAAATGGATGCCGGAGATATTATCGATGTTACGAAAACGCCCATCGGCGATAATGAAACTGCCGGTGAGTTGCTGGACAGGTTGGCAGTATTGGGTGCCGCTCTGCTTTCCAATACGCTTAGCAGTATTATGTGCGGTGAAGCAAAGCGCACACCGCAGGATAGCACACTTGCCACTTATGCGCCGATGCTGGATAAGTCGATGTGTCCTATTGATTTTACAAAAACCGACCAGCAGGTGCACAATCAGGTTCGAGGCTTGCACCCTTGGCCGGTAGCAACAATGGAATTGCAGGGTAAGCGTTTTAAGATTCACGAAACGGTGTTGGCAAGCGGCGCTGGCAAGCCGGGTGAGATTTTGGGTCTTACCAAGACAGGACTCGTAATTGCCTGCGGAAACGGTGCGGTAGAAATCCGTTCTCTGCAAGCAGAGGGCGGTAAGCGGATGAGCGCCCCGGATTATTTCCGTGGTCATCCGCTGGAGGGTTAATATGGCTGCCAGAGAGACGGCGCTGAATGTACTCATTGCCTGCCGCAAGGAAGGGGCATGGTCCAACAGCGCACTGAAGACATACATCCGCCGGGATAAACTGGATGGCAGGGAAGCGGCACTTGCCAGCAGGCTGTGTTATGGTGTTTTGCAGAATAGAGCACTGCTTGATAGTTACCTTACCCAGCTCCTTACCGGCAGATTAAAGGATTTGCACCCCGTTGTGCGGGATATTCTCCATTTGGGACTGTATCAGATTTACAAAATGAACAAGGTTCCTGATTCTGCAGCGGTCAATGAATCTGTTCAGCTTGTTAAAAAATACGGAAAGTTCCCGAAATCTGCAGGACTTGTAAACGGTGTGCTTCGCAATGCAGTACGCACTGTAGGCACACTGAAGCAGCCAATGGAGCTCTCAACATTATATAGCCATCCCCAAGAGCTTTTGGATTTGTTGCAGGAATATGTGGGTGAGGACAAGCTGGAGCCTATGCTTCAGGCAAATAACGCCATTCCCCCTATGACAATTCAGGTTAATACCCGTATTACCAGCAAATCTGCACTTATGCAGTCCCTCGCAGAATCCGGCGTGTCCGTAAAAGATCACGGCTTTCTGCCGGATTGCCTTGTTCTGGAAGATACGGGCAATTTGGAAGCGCTACCACAGTTTACAAGCGGACATTTCTATGTTCAAGATGCTGCGGCAAGATTGAGCGTTTTATGTGCTGAAATTCAAAAAGATGACCGTGTGCTGGATTGCTGCGCTGCGCCCGGCGGCAAAAGTTTCGCAGCCGCTATGGATGGAGCAGGGGAGATTATTTCCTGTGATGTCCATCCCCACAAAGTACAATTACTAAAGAACGGCGCGGAGCGAATGGGACTTTCTGTAGTCCGTCCCCGATTGCAGGATGCTACGGAGTTTGTGCCCGAATGGGAAAACAGTATGGATGTGGTAATTGCCGATGTGCCTTGCTCCGGCTATGGCATCATTCGCAAAAAGCCGGATATTCGCTACAAATCGCCTGCATCTATGGCAGAGTTGCCTCAGCTGCAGCTTGCAATATTAAGAAATCAGAGCAGGTATGTAAGACCCGGTGGTATACTGCTTTATTCCACCTGTACCTTGGTACGGCAGGAAAATGAGGGCATTGTGGAAGCGTTTCTTCGTGAAAATGTAAACTTCTGCCTTGAAAGGCTACCTTTGCCTGCTTCTATGCTGGAAAATAAGTCGGGAATGCTTGCACTCATTCCCGGCCAGTATGATACGGATGGCTTCTTTATTTGCCGTCTGCGGAGAAAAGAATGAACATTAAATCTATGTCATTGCCGGAGCTTTCGGTAGTATTAAAGGAAATGGGGCAGCCCGCTTTTCGTGCAAAGCAGGTGTATACCTGGTTGCATAAGGGCGTCCGCAGCTATGATGAGATGACCAATCTGCCCAAAGCGCTGCGAGATAGCTTGTCTGAGCAGTACCCCATCTGTCCGCCGGAGGTGATCCGCCGGCAGGAATCCCAAAAGGACGGCACCATCAAGTACTTATGGCGTCTTTCTGACGGCAACTGCGTGGAAACGGTGCTGATGCGCTACCACTACGGCAACACCGTGTGTATTTCTACGGAAGTGGGCTGCCGCATGGGCTGCGCTTTCTGCGCCTCTACCCTGGGCGGTTTGGTGCGGCGGCTGGAGCCTTACGAAATGCTGGACCAGGTGCTGTTTACCCAGGTGGATTCCGGACTGCCTATCGGACATATCGTGCTGATGGGCATTGGCGAACCCCTGGATAACTACGAGCATGTGATGCGCTTTTTGGAGCTGGTGAACAGCCCCGATGGTATGAATATTTCCATGCGCCATATCAGCCT
>JAZSKZ010000055.1:0-2002 GCA_045535135.1 Faecousia sp. | reverse complement strand
TCATTACCGCGTGAAAGACGCACCATCGTCTCGTAAATTGCAGCATCGCCGTGAGGGTTGAGTCGCATAGTCTGGCCGACAATGTTTGCTGACTTTGTTCTGTTGCCGTTGAGAAGTCCCATTTTATACATAGTATAAAGGAGCTTTCTGTGGGAGGGCTTAAAGCCGTCAATTTCCGGGATTGCCCGGGAAACAATAACCGACATGGCATAGGGCATGTAGTTAATTTCCAAGGTTTCGGAAATGGCCTGCTCGGTGGTAGAGCCTGCAAGGCCTACCACATGGTCGGTATTTATCTTTTTCTTGTTCTGCTCCGGTTCTTTCTTTTTTCGTGCCATAGCGCACCTCTCTTAAGAAATATCCGCAAGGTCCAAATACTTGGCGCCGTTTTCTGCGATAAAGTTCTTCCGTTCTGTCAGATTGTCGCCCAGCAAAATATCAAAGTAGTGGGCAGTACGCTCCGCATCCTCGGGCATCACCTTGATGAGTCTGCGGGTTTCCGGGTTCATCGTGGTCATCCACATCATCTCCGGATCGTTTTCACCCAGACCCTTGGAGCGCTGAATGGTAGGCTTCTTCCCTTCCAAATCGGTTTTGAGAATCGTCGCCTTTTCCTTTTCATCGTAGGCAAACCAAGTCTTATCCTTATAGGTAATCTCAAACAGCGGGGACTCAGCAATATACACATACCCATCCCGAATCAGCGTAGGACAGAGCCGGTAGAGCATTGTGAGAATCAGGGTGCGAATCTGGAAGCCGTCCACATCGGCATCAGTACAGATAACCACCTTGTTCCAGCGCAGGTTATCAATGTCGAAAGAGGAAAGCTCCTTGGATTTCTTGCCCTGAATTTCCACACCGCAGCCCAAAACTTTCATTAAATCGGTGATAATGGGAGATGCGAAAATCTTATTATAATCCGCCTTAAGGCAGTTGAGAATCTTACCACGGACAGGCATAATGCCCTGAAATTCCGCATTCCGGGACTGCTTAACACTACCCAATGCGGAGTCGCCCTCAACGATATACAACTCACGAACAGCAGCGTCCTTACTGCGGCAGTCCACAAATTTCTGTACCCGGTTGGCGATATCCACCTTGACACTCAGATTCTTTTTTATGTTGGTTCTGGTCTTTTCGGCGCTTTCCCGGGCGCGCTTGTTAATAAGAATCTGCTCTGCCGCCCGGTCTGCTTCCTGCTTGTTCTCAATGAACCATACCTGCAATTTCTCCTTGAAGAAATTGGTCATTGCTTCTTGGGTAAACTTGGAGTTAACAGACTTCTTTGTTTGGTTTTCAAAGCATCCGATGGTAGAGAAGCAGTTGGTTACCAGCACAAGGCTGTCCTGAATGTCCTGATAGATAATCTTATTTTCGTTTTTGGTGTACTTATTATTATCCCGCAGGTACTTATCAAAGGCAGCGGTAAAGCCGGAGCGCACCGCTCTGTCGGGGCTGCCGCCGTACTCCAGCCAAGAGGAGTTGTGGTAGTATTCCACGTGGCTAAGTTGCTTACTGAAGCAGAATGCTGCCGTAATTTTCAGCTTCATTTCCGGGCGGTTATCCGCATCCCGGCCACGGCGCTCCGCTTCCCAATAAATGGGCATCGTAAAGGCGTTGTCCCCTACCATTTCCTCAATATACTGGCGGATGCCTTCCTGATAGCAGAATTCCTCTTCTTCAAACTTTTTGCCCACCTGATTACGGAAACGGAACAAAATACCCTTATTTACAACTGCCTGCCGGCGCAGCACATCCCGGTAATAGTCTGCGGGGATGTTAATATCGGTAAAGACAAGGGGGTCGGGCTTCCAATGGAACAGAGAGCCGGTCTTTTTTCTGTCTACGGGTTCTTTTTTAAGACCGCCCTTGTTGCGACCCTGTTCAAAATGCAGGTCATAACGGAAACCGTCTCTGCGGATTGTGGCATCGAAAAATTCAGAGGCATACTGGGTGGCGCAGGAGCCAAGGCCGTTAAGGCCAAGGGAATACTCGTAGTTCT
>JAZSKZ010000030.1:0-4169 GCA_045535135.1 Faecousia sp. | reverse complement strand
TAACACTTGTCTTCCTAAGCCCGCTTGGCCTCCGACTTCGCCCCTGCCTCTATGGAGGAGGCCGAGCTGGCGAAGCGGCGGCTGATTTTTGAGGGATTCTTTGTCTTTTCTGCCGGGCTCAGCCTGATTCGTGCCAGCCGGGCGACCAAAAAGACGGCACCCTATACAAAAACAGACCTATCCGGCTTTTATAAAGCCTTGCCGTTTTCTCTCACCGGCGCCCAAAGCCGGGCCATCGGAGAGATTTGCCGGGATATGACCTGCGGCAGCCCTATGAACCGTTTGCTTCAGGGCGATGTGGGAAGCGGCAAGACGATGGTGGCGGCGGCCGCCGCATACCTTGCGGTGCAAAACGGTTGTCAAGCGGCGCTGATGGCGCCTACGGAAATACTGGCAGAGCAGCATTTTCAGGGACTTGCCCGTCTGCTCACGCCCTTGGGCGTACGGGTAAGACTGTTGATCGGCGGTATGTCTGTGAAAGAGAAAAAGCTTGCCCGGGAGAGAATTGCCGCCGGGGAGGCGGACCTTGTTATCGGTACCCACGCGCTTTTGACGGAGAGCACGGAATTTGCCCGACTAGGGCTTGTGATTGCAGACGAACAGCACCGCTTCGGCGTTGCCCAGCGGGCGGCGCTGTCGGCAAAGGCAGATGCGCCCCATCTGCTTGTAATGTCCGCTACACCCATCCCCCGGACACTGGCGCTGATTATGTACGGAGATTTGGAGGTTTCCGTGCTGGATGAGCTTCCTCCCGGGCGGCAAAAGGTGGATACCTTCCTTGTGGGAGAAAATATGCGGGCACGAATCAATGCCTTTATCCGCAAGCAGTGCGCAGAGGGACACCAGTGCTTTGTGGTCTGCCCGGCGGTAGAGGAGGGAGAGGACCTGCAGATGAAGGCCGCTACTGTGTGGGCGGAAACCCTGCAAAAAACCGTATTTCCCGATCTGAAAATCGCACTTCTTCACGGACAGATGAAAAGCAGTGAAAAAGAGGCGGTGATGCGCAGCTTTGCTGCCGGAGAAGCAGATGTTCTGGTAGCTACGACAGTAATTGAGGTGGGCGTGGATGTACCCAATGCCACCCTTATGGTGATTGAGGACGCAGACCGCTTTGGACTTTCCCAGCTTCATCAGCTTCGGGGGCGTGTGGGTCGCGGCAGCGAAAAAAGCTACTGCATACTTACCACCCAAAACCGAAATCCGGATACGGTTGCCCGCCTGCGTGCCCTGTGTGAAACAAATGACGGCTTCCGTATTGCACAGGAGGATTTACGCCTGCGGGGTCCCGGCGATTTCTTCGGTGCTCGGCAGTCCGGTCTGCCTGTATTCCGTGTTGCCAGCCTTTCCTGCGATATGGAAACGCTGAAGCAGGCACAGGAGGCTTCTGCCCGCTGGGTGGAGGAGCACGGTACGGAGGATACGCCGGAGGGTGTCCGCCTGCGGGTAAGAATCGGGGAGATTTTTCGCCGCAGTGAGGGCACAATGAACTGAAAGCTGGGAAAATTTACCCAAAATCCAAAAAATTACAGAACTTTTTCCTGCCAAAACTCGGTAATTTTCCGGGTTTTGGCAGGAATTTTTGTATATTTTGGGGGCACACAAAAAAGAGTAGTTGCAACTTTCACAAAAATGTAGTAAAATAGTACAACTGAAAGTATGCATATACTATTAAACAACGATTTCCGGAGGCACTCTGATATGGAAAAACCCATTGTACTTGTAATTATGGACGGCGTGGGAAAAGGCGACGGCGGCAGCGGCGATGCTGTGGCACAGGCTAAGACACCCACCCTGGATGATTTGCTTTCTACTTGCCCCCACACCTATCTCAAAGCCCACGGCACTGCCGTCGGCCTGCCTTCCGATGAGGATATGGGCAACTCTGAGGTTGGTCATAACGCCCTTGGCTGCGGCCAGGTTTATTCTCAGGGCGCAAAGCTGGTAGGCGAGTCTATTGAAAACGGCGCGCTCTTTGCTTCCGCAACTTGGCAGGATTTGGTAGCGAACGCCAATAGCGGCAAGGCTCTGCACTTTATGGGCCTTTTGTCCGATGGCAATGTGCACTCTAATATCCACCACTTGATGGCACTGCTGCGGCAGGCCAAAAAGGAAGGCGTTAAGAAGGCTTACTGCCACATTTTGCTGGATGGCCGGGATGTGCCCGCCACCTCTGCGCCTACCTATGTGAATATGCTGGAAGAGCTGCTTAGCGAGCTGAGCGGCGATGGCTGTGATTACGCTATTGCTTCCGGCGGCGGCCGTATGCAGATTACCATGGACCGTTACGAGGCCAACTGGGCAATGGTGGAGAAGGGCTGGCAGACCCACGTACAGGGTATTGGCCGTCAATTCCCCTCCGCTCTGGCGGCAATTGAAGCATACCGGGCAGAAACCGGCTGTATTGATCAGGATCTGCCTGCCTTCGTTGTGGAAAGAAACGGCGCACCCGTTGCCAAAATTGAAAACGGCGACAGTGTGATTCTCTTTAACTTCCGTGGCGACCGGGCCCAGGAAATTTCTCTGGCCTTTGACCGTAAGGAGTTTGATAAGTTTGACCGGGGCGATTATACCGGTGTGAAGTTTGCCGGTATGCTCCAGTATGACGGAGACCTGAACATTCCCGAGAATTATCTGGTGCAGCCGCCTGTTATCACAAATACCCTCACCGAGGTGCTGTGCAAGGCAGGCATTACGGAGTATGCCATTTCCGAAACCCAAAAATACGGCCACGTTACCTACTTCTGGAACGGCAACCGCTCCGGCAAGGTGGATGAAGCGCTGGAAACCTATGAGGAAATCCCCTCGGATGTAATCCCCTTTGAGCAGGCACCTGCAATGAAATCCAAAGAAATTACAGAGAAGATGGTAGAGGCTATGGCCTCCGGCAAGTATCAGTTTTTACGCTGCAACTTCCCCAATGGCGATATGGTCGGTCATACCGGCGATATGAATGCGGTTATTTACGCAATGGAGTGCGTGGATAGCGGCTTGAAGGCCATCCGGGAAGCGGCAGACAAGTATGGTTACACCCTGCTTGTTACGGCTGACCATGGCAATGCGGACCAGATGACCGAGGTAAACAAGGGCAAGGTGGCTGTGCGAACCGCCCATTCCCTGAACCCTGTTCCTTTTATTATTTACGATAAGGAAAGAAGCTTTGCTGTTAAGGACGGCAACTTTGGCCTTGCCAATGTGGCCCCCACAGTGGTAAAGCTGATGGGACTGGAGGCTCCGTCCTGCTGGGAGGAAAGCATTATCTGACCCCTGCGAATTTTTAACTGGAGGGATTGCTATGATTTATCATAACAATGAAAGCGGAAAGATCTGCGTAACCGCCGGAGTATACTCCGACATTGCAGGTACTGCCGCATCCAACTGCTTTGGTGTAAAAGGTATGGCTGCCCGTTCCGTTACTGACGGCGTGTACCATCTGCTCCGCAAGGAATCTATGAGCAAAGGCGTGCGGGTAGAGTTCCACGAGGACGATACCATTTCCATTGATTTGCACATTATGGTAGATAACGGTATTAACCTGTCCGCCGTGGGTGCATCCATCATTTCTGAGGTGCGTTATGTCGTTACGAAATGCACCGGCACCCAGGTGCGTGCAGTGAACGTCTATATCGATTCTATGATGATTGGATAACACGGAGGGATTTACCAGTGAGGCAAACGATTAACGGTGCTGATTTGCGCAGACTGATTATCAGCGGCGCGGCATCTATAGAAATAAACAAACAGAAGCTCAACGAGCTGAATGTTTTCCCCGTTCCCGACGGCGACACGGGCACCAATATGTCCATGACCATCAATACCGCAGCGGGAGATTTAAAAAAGCTGGATGATCCGGCGCTGGATAAGGTGGCTGCGGCTGCCGCTTCCGCTATGCTTCGGGGTGCCCGAGGGAACTCCGGCGTGATTCTCTCTCTGCTTTTCAGAGGTATCTCCAAAAAGCTCAAGGGCTTTAACCACTGCGATGGTGTGCTGTGGGCAAATGCGCTGCAGGAAGGCGTGGATGCTGCTTATAAGGCTGTCATGAAGCCTGCTGAAGGCACCATTCTCACCGTTTCCCGCCTGGCTGCCGCAGCCGCAACTGCCGCTGCCCGGGAGAACAATCACATTGAGTTTGTCCAGGAAGCTGCTATTGCAGAAGCAAAGGTGGCTCTGGC
>JAZSKZ010000037.1:0-2807 GCA_045535135.1 Faecousia sp. | reverse complement strand
GACGGCACCAAGGGTCTTTACGACACCCTCCCCGACGGCACCAAGGCCGTCAGCGTGGAAGGCAGCACCGTCAGCGCTGTCCTTGCGCCCCAGGTTTTGACCTGCGCCGGAGAGGTCAGCGCCGCCGTGGTCTTCCACGATGAGAACCTGAACCAGCTGGCCGCCTTCCCCATTGTCATTCGGGTGGCGGCAAATCCCGCCGCGGGGCAGGCAGCTTCCAACGATTACTACCGTTACAGCACCATGGAGGCGGTCTCGGAGTCCATAGACGCCTTTCTTTCCAAGGCGGAGGAGGCTTTACAAACCGTCCATGACACGGCAACGGAGGACGCTCCCGCCATCCTTTGTGAAGCCGCGGGGGAGGTCATCTCCGTGGCCGATGCCGCTGACCGTCCCCTGAAGGGTCTTAGCATCTACGGCAAGACCGTCCAGAACGGCACGCCCACACCCTCTGCCCCTGTGGCTTTGGAATCCGTGGGCGAAAGCATCGGTGTGACCGTGGCGGGGAAGAATCTTTTGCCATTTCCGTATGCAACCACCCCACAGACAATGAGCGGCGTAACCTTTACCCACGGGACTGACGGAACAATTACCTGTAACGGCACTGCGTCGGAAAAACTGTGGTACCAGTTAAACAAGAATTTCGTGTTTCTGCCCGGCGTAACATACACCCTCAGCGGCGGCCATGCCGGCGGTACCGGTGATACTTATATCCTTTATTGTGAAGGAACGTATAACGGTGCTGGTTTCTTTTATGCGGATACCGGAAACGGAATTACCTTCTCTTTTGAAAACGGAGCCACAGGCAAGATATACATTACGATTGCTAAAGGCATAACGGTAAGCAATATTGTATTCCGTCCGCAAGTAGAGATAGGTAATACTGCTACGGTCTACGAACCCTACAAGGGGCAGACCCTCACCGCAACCGCTGAGGGCGGTCTGCGTGGCATCGGTGAAAGCAAGGACGAGATCGATTTTGCCAGGGGTGTGCGGGTGCAGAAAGTTGGGCAGATCGTACTGGACGGCACAGAGCCGGTTGGCCTTGCCAATAGTAACAGCAGCCAAAGCTGGATTATTATTGATTATAATCTTCCTTGCGCCCTGTTAAGAGATAAAGGATATTGCTCGCATTTCCAATATAACCAGAAATTAGCGGGCGATGGCAATGTTAATTATTGCGGTATGCAAACAAGCTACACCGCGGCAGGAAAAGCAAGATTATGGATAACTACCACAATGTCTGCTTCGGAATTCAAGGCTTTTTGTGCGCAACAGCATGCCGCTGGCACACCTGTCACGGTACAGTATGTCCTTGCCGAACCCGTCGAAACACCCTTGACCGCTGAGGAACTGGCGGCATTTGCCGCGCTGCGCACGGGCAAGCCCAATACTACGGTCTTCAATGACAGCGGTGCGGAAATGAAGCTGGGCTATGTGGCGGATACGAAGCTGTATATCGATCAGAAGATCGCTGCCATCAGCGCTGCCATTCTTGGGTAAATGCGTGCTCACGGGCCGTCGAGGCGCCGGCCCCTACGGGTAACGGGCAGTCAAGGATGACACCCTGAGCCGAGGGCGAGGCCTCTCTGGGGGACGGTAGGCTGGAGATTCTTCGCTGCGCTCAGAATGACAAAAGGGGGGTAGGGGGCCGTCGAGGCGCCGGCCCCTACGAATTTTATGCGCAACGCATGAGGAGGAAACATTATGTATGAAGTAATCAAAAACGTCATTCGCGGGGGCTGTTTTGAACTGGAGCAGCTGCTGGGGAAGATCGAGACCCTGTGGGTCCAGGGCAGCCTCACCGACACCCAGCGGCTGGATCTGATGGCCATGGCAAGAGCCGGGGCTGATCCCAAAAACACCTTCGCGCCCTTACAAGACCAGATCGACGCTCTGGCGGAAAGGATCGCAAAGCTGGAGGGCAAGCAGGAGTCCGGCGAGGAATACCCCCAATACATCCAGCCCACCGGCAGCCATGACGCCTATCACGCAGGCGACAAGGTGACCTTTGGCGGCAAGGGCTACCTCTGCGTTGCTCCCGAGGGTGTGGCTGTGGTCTGGTCCCCTGAGGTCTATCCCTCCTACTGGGAGGAAGCCTGATGACCGATGTGCAGAAGCAGTGCCTTTTAAAGTATCTGGGGTACTATGCGGGGGCAGTGGACGGCATCTTTGGCCCGAAGAGCCGGCAGGCAGTGAAGGATTTTCAGGCAGATTACGGTCTGGAAAGCAGCGGTCTTTGGAGCGGCGCGACGGAGGAAAAATTGTTACAGGCCTTGACAGGCTCCGCTCAAAAGGTCGCGGATCTCTGGGAAGAGATCCGGTATTTCAAAAAAGAGGAATTTCGCTGCAAGTGCGGCAGGTACTGCGACGGCTTTCCCGCCATGCCCCAAAAGCAGCTGCTTCTGCTGGCGGACCGGGTGAGGGGGCATTTCGGCGCGCCCGCCATCGTCTCCAGCGGCGTCCGGTGCCCCACCCACAACGAAGCGGTGGGCGGGGCGGCGGCCTCCCGGCATATGGCCGGCAAGGCCATGGATTTTACCGTCAGAGGCAGGTCCGCAGCGGAGGTGCTTTCCTATGTGCAGGCCCAGCCGGAAACCCGCTACGCCTACGCCATCGATGGAAATTTCGTCCATATGGATATCAGTTAAATGATCGTTTACGGGCCTGCGGCCCAATGCAAAATGAAAAATGCATAATGCAAAATTGTGGTATTTGCTGACGCAAATGATTTTAAATAGTCGGCAAAGCCGACACAATAACTCTCAACTTTCAGCTTTCAATTTTCAATTGTGCAGCATCGCTGC
>JAZSKZ010000085.1:0-2463 GCA_045535135.1 Faecousia sp. | reverse complement strand
CAAGTGTTAACTACAACTCCTTGGCTCACAGAACGACATGGCTACGATCCGACTTGCTCGCTTGTAATGCCTTCATCTTCCATCATAGGAACGATGTTGGTCAGCACGTGGTCGTAGCCCCAGCCGCCGTAGCAATGCATCAGGTTCTTCAGACACAAATCGCAGGACAGAAGCACTTGCTTTAAGTAGCCGTCGTCAATCAGCTTTTTCAGGAAGCTGACCCGCTGGGTGTCGTGGACAAACAGTCCGTAGCCCGGGTTACGAACCTCCCGGCGGATGTAGTACTCCTTGCCGAAGTTGTCAAACTCTACATACACGCCCTTTTTCAGCAGCGCGTAAACATAGTCCTCCCGGTTCTCCACGTCAATGTGGCTGATGCAGATGCGCTGAGGGTCAACCCCGGCATCCAAAAGAATATCTGCAGCCTCCAGACCGTTCACAGTCCAGGGGTTAATATGTACGTTAATGGCTACGCCGGTGTCCTTTTGGGCAATGGCGGCAGCCCGGAGGACTTTCCGCTCCTTGTCATCAAAAATCTCACTGATGCCGATTTCGCCAATGTAGCCGGCCTTTACATCTGTGCCGTCTGCGCCCTCGGTGAGCTCCTTTACCATCAGGTCGGCAACCTGCCGGTCGGTCATCTGGGCAAGCTCTGTCGGGTGGGTTTCGCCTACATAGAAGCCGGTGCCCATAATGATGTTCAGGTCGGTCTTCTCCGCAATCCGCCGCAACGCCAGAGGGTCTCTGCCAATGCCGGGCAAGGATGCGTCCACTACCGTGTTACCGCCGGCACGCTTAAAGTAGGCAATCTCCTCTGCCTGAACCTCTTCGTCCATCAGCAAAAGGTTGTCCTTCAGCGCGTAGCAGTCCCGGCTCAAAATGCCCAAGTTCCACATCTCCACCTTTTGGGTGGCGGGGTCTTCCACGCCGGGAACAGGCAGCGCCTGGTAAAATGCGGTCAAGTCCAAAAGTACGTGCTCGTGGGTGGTAACCGTTCCCAAATCCTTCCGGGAAAGGCTACCGCATACAGAATTTACTGTTTTCATAAGTCTCCTCCTTGCGCCATCAGCGCCATATACGCCATATTGCTCTGCTGTACATCCAGCCGGCCGTATTGCACAATCACGCCTACATCGCTTTTAATACCCATGGAATACTGCACGCCTACGTCAATTTTCACGCCGCCCAAAGCATCCGCCTCGTGGGTTTTGAAGCAGCGAATCCGCTTTGCTGGCACCAGGTAGGGGATGTTCTCCACCGGGTCCCGGTCCTCAAAGTAAATGCTGATAAGCACGTGGGCATCGGTATCGTTGGGGTTGAGAATCATAATGCTCTCGTGGCCCTCGTATACCGCGCTGGGGTCAGGCTGGGGTGCAGGACGGTAGCCGTCCACAATGTACCAAGTCTGTTTTCCTTCCATTGTAACGCCTCCTTTTTCTTTCAGTATATCATATTTTTTAAAAAACGAAATAGGAAATCCCGACTTTTCTTTTGTAAAAAGTCGGGATTTCCTAAAAATAAAATTATTGTCCTGTCTGTTCCAGATAGATGAGCAGCACCGCAATATCCGCTGGGCTGACGCCGGAAATCCGGCTCGCCTGTCCCAAGGACACCGGGGCAATTTCCTGCAGTTTTTCTCTCGCCTCCAGCCGCAGTCCGGCAATGGCAGAATAGTCCATATTCTCCGGAAGTAACCGCTGCTCCTCCCGGCGGAAGGCCTCCACCTGCTTTTCCTGCCGGGCAAGATAGCCGGCGTATTTTACTTGGATTTCTACCGCTTGGGTAACCGCCGGGGAAAGGGCGGGGCGGTTTTTGTCAAAGGGCGCTAAATCCGCGTAGGTAACCTGGGGTCTGCGCAGCAGGTCAGAAAGCCTTGCGGAGTTTGCCACCGGGGCAGAATCCCTGGAAGATAGCATTTCGTTCAAAGCACTGGAGGCAGCAATGCCGGTAGCCTCCAGCCGGGCAATTTCCTTGTCTACCTGCCGGTATTTTTCCTCCACCTGAGCAAGCCGCTCCGGGGGCACTAAGCCAACAGATGCGCCAATGGCGGTAAGCCGGGCATCGGCGTTGTCCTGCCGGTGCAGCAGCCGGTATTCTGAGCGGCTGGTCATAATCCGGTAGGGCTCTTCCGTGCCCTTGGTAACCAAATCGTCAATCAGCGTGCCAATATAGCTGGTGTCCCGGCTCAAAATCAGCGGGGGCTTTTCTTGCAGCTTCAGCGCAGCGTTAATGCCGGCAACAAGGCCCTGTACCGCCGCTTCCTCATAGCCGGAAGAGCCGTTAAATTGTCCTGCGCCGTAGAGATTTTCCACTGCCTTGCACTCTAAGGTGGGCTTTAATGCAGTGGGGTCAATGCACTCGTATTCAATGGCATAGGCAGGGCGCATCATCTCCGCATTTTCCAAGCCTTTCACAGTCCGAAGCATTTTTATCTGCACATCCTCCGGAAGGGAGGAGGAGAAG
>JAZSKZ010000076.1:0-7966 GCA_045535135.1 Faecousia sp. | reverse complement strand
TGATGTAGAGCACATTCTCCTCACCGGGCAGCTGCTCCAGCGCCCGGAGCATACCGTAAAAGGCATTAATATTGTAGTTGGGGTCAAGGGCAATGCCGTCTTGCCGAATCAGCTTTTCCCGGAGAGCCAGCAGCTCTGCATCGGGATGACCGTAATCATTTTTGCCACAGTCGCAAATGGTAATTCCATCCGGGGTAAAGCCCTCCGGCAGATACACGCTTGCGTTCTGAATCAGCCGGGAAATTCCCTTTTCCGCCTTTTTGGGGGTATTGGCCACTGCAAAGGAAATAACCGGCGGCAGTTTATTTTTCGCACCACCGCACAGAACACCGGCGTGGGTCGTGCCGCTGGCGCAGGGCAGATAAATCGCCCCGGGGCGCACCTTTAAGCGCTCCAGCTCTGCCAGAGTTTCGTCCATCACTTGGGCATAGGCCCGTACTGCACCCGGCGTGTGTCCGCCGTTGGGAATCCAAAAGACCTTTTTCCCTTGCTGTTCCAGCTCTTTTACAAACTCGCCGATTTTCAGCAGTGCCATGGCGTGCCCGATGCACTGAATTTCCGCGCCAAAGCTTTTCGCCAGTGCAATATTTCCGGGCAAGGGGTCGGGTAACGCCTCCTCAGTGAGAAACAGCTTGCAGGGAATGCCCAAGCGGGCCGCCACCTGTGCCGTTACCCGAATATGGTTAGAGGGCATAGCGCCGGAGGTTACCAAGAGATCCGGCTTTTCCTTCAGGATTTCCGGAATCAGATATTCAAAGAAATGCACCTTGTTGCCGCCGAAAGCGAAATCCTCCGGGTCATCCCGGTACATAAAAATCCGATGCCCGCCTACCTTTTCCGACAGAGGGAAAAGCTGAGGCTTTTTCGTCAGCAGCTGATAGCGGTCGTTTGCCATACCTAACTTCCTTATTTCCGTGTGTGTTTTTCTACCCAGTCCTGCAGTAGTCCCGCCCGGTCCAGCTTGCCGTTGCGGTTGTGGGGAAGCTCAGGGAAGCAGACATATTCGTGGGGCAGCATATACTTGGGCAGCTTTTCCGCCAAATCCTTGCGGATGCGCTTCTTATCCTCCTCCGGGCAGGCGCAGAAAAGAAGAATCTTCTCTGCCGCCGCCGCATAAAGGCAGCAGCACTCATTCACATAGGTAAGCGCCGAGGCGCAAACCTCAATATCGCCCAGCTCGATTCGGTGTCCCATATGCTTAATCTGGGCATCTTTTCTGGCGATGCAGATATATTCGCCGTACTCATTTTTCCGGCCATAGTCGCCGCTGTGGTACACTCTGCCGGAAAAATCTCCAATGCGCTCGTTGCGGAAAACGCCGGCGGTCTTTGCTTCGTCCCGATAGTAGCCGATGGCAAGTCCGTCACCGGAAACGCAG
This sequence comes from Faecousia sp., assembly GCA_045535135.1. Classification (GTDB taxonomy): domain Bacteria; phylum Bacillota; class Clostridia; order Oscillospirales; family Oscillospiraceae; genus Faecousia. The sequence continues at coordinate 6,588 of JAZSKZ010000076.1, read as the reverse complement.
ATTTCGCCCTCCTCTGCCTCACAGCCGTTTTCGTCCAGCAAAAACAGCCGGGCGGTGCGGAAGGGATGACCGATGGGGAGCACATCCTCATCGCCGAAGGCTCTGTCTACCACATAGTAGCAGGAATTGCCTGCCACTTCGGTAGAGCCGTAGAGATTTACAAAACGCACCTGGGGCAGTTCTTCCCGCCAGTAATTTAAGTGGCGCACCGGCATCCGCTCACCCACGAAAAGCACATTTTTAAGGGTGGTGGGCTTTACAGCGGAAAATACCGAAAACCGGGCGGCCATAGACATAACCGACGGCACGCACACGAAGGTGGAAACCTTCTCATCGTTAAGCATGGGAATAAGGTGCATAGGGATAAACACTGCCTTTTGGGGCATAATCACGCAGGTTGCGCCTAAATACACGGCAGAAAAAATATCCTTGGTGGAGGCATCGAAATAGAAAGGAATCTGATTGCCGAACACCTCATCCGCCGTAAAAGAGAAGGCCTCACAGTAGTCCTCAATAAATTTGCGGATGCCCCGTCCGTCCTTTACCACCAGCTTGGGGATGCCCGTAGAACCGGAGGTAAAAATACCGAACATAGGGAGCGACTCCTCCCTCTGGGGAAATTCCGTCTCGCCAAAGTTGCCGGAAAAGTCGGCAACCAGCCTTTTCACATTTCCGCCGGGGAAGCTGTCGTCCTCGGTGGGGCACAGCAGCGCCCCGGGGGCGCAGACAGAAAGCAGAAGCTCTGCCCGGTCTGCCGGGAGCGCCCGGTCCATAGGCACATACCAGCCGCCTGCGGCGATTACGCCGAACATAGCGGTCAGGCTCTGCACATCCCGGTCCACCACCACAGCAATAGGCTCCTCCGGCATTTTTCCGTCGAAGGACTGCAAAAGTCCCGCAGCCACGCTGCACACCTGCCGATAAAAATCCTTGCAGGTTACGCCGTCCCGCCCGGCCTCTTTAAAAAGCACCTTATCCGGCTGAAGCTCGGCCCAATGCTGCAGCTTGTCCAGCCAGGAATTGCCTGAAAATTCCATGTAATTCACCTGTTTTAATAATTACTGTAAATAAAGTTGGAAGCCACATAGCCGATGCCGTAAGCACCAAACAGAATAATCGCCACCGTACCCAGCGCCGTGATAATCACCCGGACAACCGGGGGCTTAGCGTTAATAAGGTCCCGGACGCTGTGTCCCTTTTCCTCGATTAAGGAAACGATGAACAGCACCACGCAGGCGCACAGCGCCGGCATATACATCCGCACATCGGCGGCTTTCATCAGCTTATCGGTAAAGGAGAAGAAGGGCACGCCCGTCCGGCGAATACCGAACATGGTGGCCATCATACTGCCGGCAACGGCAATATTTCCCGGCAGCGAAATTACCCGGGCGATGGTAATCACGATAAAGGTCCGCACACTGCGGAAGATGCGGAACAAAACGCTCTTATCCAGATGCAGCTTCTTGCGGATTTTCACAAAGCCGGGCTCGCACAGGGTGGAAATAAGCACCACCACGCCGTTAAATACGCCGAAGAGCACCTCACCCCAGTTCGCGCCGTGCCACACGCCGATCACAGTGAAAAGAATCAGGGACAAAATACCTACCGGCACAGTTTTTGCAATAAACTTGCCAAACTTCTTCTTGGTATACTTATTGATTTTTCCGTAGAACTTGGAGAACGCCACCGGGTAGAAGAAATAATCCTTCAGCCAGTTACCGAGGGACATATGCCAGCGATTCCAGTAGTCAGACAGGTCGGTGGCAAAGTAGGGGCGCTTAAAGTTCTCACCCAAGGTAATGCCCAGCATTTGGGATACACCTCTTGACACATTGATGCCGCCGGAGAAGTCGGTATACAGCTGGATGCCCCAAACGAACATACCCAGCCACAGCTCCAAGCCGGAAAGCGTCGCTGTATTTTGGAGCATTGCGCCTACGATTGCCGCCACGCAGTCGGCAATGACCATCTTCTTGAAAAGGCCCCACAGCACCAGCTGGAAGCCGTCCCGCAAGTTCTTAAAATCTGCCTTATGCTCCCCATAAAGCTGGGGGGCAAGCTGCTCATACCGGGGAATAGGCCCCTGAATAATCTGGGGGAAGTAGGTAAGGTACAGGAAGAACTTAAAGAAATTTCTCTCCGGCGCATACTTCCCCCGCTTCACATCTACCACATAGCCCACTGCCGAGAAGGTATAAAAAGACAGGCCCAAGGGAAGCACAAAGGAGAAAAGGGGAATTTTCGAGCCCTTGGGGAGGAAGCCGTTAATATTCGTGAGCACAAAGTCCAGATACTTCAGCACAATCAGAATGCCCAAATCCACCGCCACGGCAGCGAGCATAATGAAGGTGGATTTCCGTCCGTTTTTCCGGGCGGCGGCCCGAAGCTCCTCCGTGGACAGGGTCTTTTCCAGCTCCGGCAGTTTTTCGGTAAAATCCCGCTTATTCTTGTGGGTCAGCACCGCCGCCCCGTAGGTAACAGCCGCCGTAACCGCCACATAGAGGATATACTTTACCCCCGAGAAAAGGTAAAAGGCAATGCTTCCCAAAAGCAGAACCATCCACTGACATTTCTTGGGGACCAAATAGTATACCGCCAGCAATATGAGGAAAAATAACCCGAATGCAAGAGAGGTATAAGTCATACGCTACCTCTTATTTGCCGGAAGCCAAGCGCTCTACCATTGCCGTTAGCGCGGCCAGGGAGTTAAAGTTTTCGGGCACAAAGTCCACAACGGTAATGTTAATATCAAAGGCGCCGTTGAGCTCGCTGACCAAGGACACCAGCTCAAAGGAATCCAGAATGCCGTCGTCTACCAATGCGGTTTCGGTTTCGTAGTCCACATCGGAATTAATATCGTTCAGAATTTCCAAAATTTGTTCTTTCATAGTATCATTCTTCCTTCAGTATATAGTCTGCCGCAAGCAGTATTGCGCTTTTTTTATTATAGCATACCCCGCCGCAAATGACAAGATTATTTTTCTATTTATATTGCGGATTTCCTCCCCATTTTTAAGGCTTCCCCACCCCGGCAAAATCCATTATTTACCCCCCTGTCTTTCTTGACAATGCACCTATCACGTGGTATCATATAAAGAGCAATTTGCGCATTCCAGAGGAGGCCTTTTCCAAATGAATTTTTTGAAGTACAGAAGAGGACGGATGTTTTCCATCGTCGCTCTTTTCCTGATAATTTTTTCCCTGTGTGCCTGTGGGGAATCCACCCCCGAGTATATCGCCTCTCCCGCCACCGTAGAGGTGGGAAAATCCTTCACTCCCGAAGATTTTATACTGTCGGGTGAGCATACTGCCCAGTTCGGCGACAGCTTTGCAAAATATGTAAAAGACGGCGTGGCGGTCATCGATAAGGTAGGAAAAGTTACCGTCCCCCTGATTGTGGACGGAAAAACCTATAAAGTTAAGCTCACCGTAAAAGACTCCGTTGCCCCCAAAGGAACAGACGCCATGGCAGTTGTGGGCATCGGCGGCTCTATTAAGGCAGAAAAGTGCGTTACGAACATTGTGGATAAATCCAAGGTTACCTGCGCCTTTAAGCAAAAGCCCGACCTGTCCCAGCCCGGCACAGTAAACGCCGTAGTCATCTTGACCGATGGGAGCAAAAACCGCACGGAAGTGCCGGTAACCATTACCGTCCTTCCCGAGGGCAAATACTTGGCAGACCGCTATACCATCGAAGCCGGCAGTGAGATTCCCTCTGCCGATGACCTTGCGGTAGGCGATAAGCCTGCAAAGTACCTGACTGATGTTTCCGCCATCTATACCGCCCTAGTGGGCGAATATCCGCTGGAACTGGAGATTGACGGCGCGACCCACACCACCACACTGGTGATTCGGGACACCGTCGCCCCCACAGGCGTGGTTTCCAACACCACCATTTACTACGGTGGCAGATTCCCCGCCGCAAATACGTTTGTTTCCGGCATTGTGGACCAGGGTCCTGTTACCGTATCTTTTGCAGAAAATCCCGGCGACCGGGTAACGAACCAGACCTCGGTGCGGATTGTGCTGACCGATCAGGGTGGCAACCGCACGACCTACACCGTCCCCTGCACCATTATTAACGATAATGAGGCACCTAAAATCACCGTCTTCCCCAAGGAGATTGTTGCCGATATCGGCACCGCCATCAGCTGGCGCGCCCTTGTGGAAGCTACCGACGATTCAGGCATCGTGGAGCTTACCTTGGATACCTCTGCCGTTAAGATGAATAAGCCCGGCACATACACCGCTGTGCTGCTCGCCAACGACCCGGCAGATAATATCACCCGTCAGGAAATTAAAATCGTCCTCCACGACAATTCCGTTACCCAAGAAATGCTGAACGAGGTCTGCAAAGGCATTGTCGATAAGATTATCAAAGACGGTATGACCACCAAGCAGCAGCTCTACGCCGTCTACCAGTATGTAAAGGGCAACATCATCTACAACGGCGCCAGCCCCCACGATGACCTGCGCCGAGAGGCTTACCTCAGCCTCACCACCCGCCCCTCCGGCGACTGTTTTGCTTTCTGCGCCGCATCCAATGCGCTTCTTAACTATCTGGGCTACGAAACCCAGATCGTCCGCCGTGATATCGCCCTTGCCAGCGTATCCGGCAACCATTTCTGGGTGCTTGTGAACTGCGGCACTAAAGAAGACCCCCAGTGGTATCACCACGATGCCTGCCCCCGCAGACAGCCCTACCGCCAGCCCACCTATATGGCAACCGATGCCCAGCTTCGGGCCATGACCAAGTATATTGTGGCGATGGGCGGCAAGAAGAATTACTTCACCTTTGATACTTCCCTGCACCCTGCTTCCGCAACAAAGATTATGGTAGATTTGGGTATCGATTCCAGTTATTACGATTAAGCGAGCGAGGTTCTCCCTGTGAACAACACCAAAAAGAAAACAATCGGACACATCGCTGAGGTTGTGGGCTATATTGCCCTAACGCTGGTGCTGTGCTTCCTGCTTCAGGAACTGACCGTTCCCAAATATATGTCCCACCCCTACGAGGGTGCGATGATGCAGGAATACTACAAGGCAGAAACCAAGCACGATGTGATCTTCCTTGGGGACTGCGAGTTTTACGAAACCATCTCCCCCGTTACGCTCTGGGAGGAGTACGGCATTTCCTCTTATGTCCGCGGCTCACCCCAGCAGCTTATTTGGCAATCCTACTATGTGCTTTTGGATACCTTAAAGCACGAAACTCCCAAGGTCGTTGTGTTCAACGCTATGGAAATGAAAATCGGTCAGGTGCAGAGCGAAGCCTACACCCGGCTCACCTTAGACGGTCTTAAGGATTTGGAGTACCGTCTGGAAGCTGCCAAGCTTTCCAAGAAGGAAGAAAACGAGTCACTTCTTAGCTATGTGTTCCCCCTTCTGCGGTATCACAGCCGCATCACTGACCTCCAAAAAGACGATTTCGAATATTTCTTCCGCCGGGATCTCATTTCCCACCACGGCTACCTGATGCAGACTAAGGTAGACCCCCAGACGGAAGAGCCCTTCCAGCCGCCGCTGTTTGACTACAGCTTCCCCGATGTGTGCTGGGAGTATCTGGACAAAATCGCCCAGCTGTGCAAAGAAAATAACATTAAGCTGGTGCTTTTCAAAGCGCCCACCATCAGCTGGCAGTACCCTTGGTATGAGGAATGGGATGCCCAGCTTGTGGAGTACGCCAATAAAAATAACCTGCTGTACCTCAACGGCATCGAATACGCAGACGAGATGGGTCTGGATATGACGAAAGACACCTACGATAAGGGTGTCCACCTGAATGTATACGGTGCGGAAAAATGCACCCGCTTCCTTGGCAACATCCTGAAAAATGACTATGCCGTCCCCGATGGCAGACAGGATGATGCCCAAGTGGAAGCCTGGAAGCCTGTGTGCGACCGCTACCACACCGCCCGTGGCGACAAATAAACATTAGGAGAGAATACAATGAAGAAAAAGAACCTTATGCTCCGCAGCCTGACCCTGCTGATGGTTCTGGCTATGTGTCTTAGCTTTGCAGCCTGCGGTGGCGGTGGCAATACCGACATCGGCGGCAGCGAAACCACCGGCGGCGATACTACCGGCAAAGCCTATTCCTTTGTGCACAACAATGTAAAGATCACCCCCAATGCGCTGGTAAATCCCTTGATTACGGCGCTGGGCTCGGATTATCAGTATCAGGAAAGCCCCAGCTGTGCCTTCATCGGCTTGGATAAGATCTACAGATATAAGGGCTTTGACATTTACACTTACCCGGATGACAAAGGCGTGGACCACGTACTGCAGATCATCCTGACAGACGACAGCGTCAGCACCCCGGAGGGTCTTATGATCGGCCACCCCGCAGAGAAGGTTGCCCAGCTGTGCGGTGCGGATTACGAAAAATCCGGCGACAACTTCGCCTACACCCTGGGAAAAACCAGCCTGAAGATTATCACGAAAGACGGCAGAGTTTCTTCCATCCAGTATGTGTACACCGACGCCGCCCAATAATAAACCCCACAAAAACCACCCACCCGGGTGGTTTTTTGCACCCCATCCTATTGTAGGGCGGGGGCTTGCTCCCGCCGCCCCGCCTATTGT
>JAZSKZ010000113.1:0-2533 GCA_045535135.1 Faecousia sp. | reverse complement strand
ATAACCATTCGTTCCTCTCCTGTAAACGTGCCCTCCCCTTTCAGGTACGTGGCGCCACGGTCCAGCCTTGTTCCAATGGCATAGGACACTTCCTTATGCTTTTTGGAAATAATCAGCGCTACTTTAGAATAGTCAAAGCTGTACACCACTACATCAATCAGCCGACCCGTTACAAAAATAGCAACGCCGCTGTAAAGGGCACAGGCAACATCGTGGAAGACAAAACCTGTCAGTGCTGCCACCAGCATATCAATACAGATATTGATACGGCCAATCGGAATATGCTGCCACTTCATTTTCAAGATACGCACAACCACATCCGTTCCGCCTGTGGACATTCCGGCAGCGAAAACAATGCCAAGCCCTGTGCCGGCAATTACGCCGCCGTAAAGGGCACAAAGGAGCGGATCTACATTAACCGGGGGGATAAGGGCGAACAGGTCAATGAACACAGAAATCAGCGCCATACCCACAAATGATCCCACAACAAACTTCCTGCCAAGAAGAAATGCGGCAAGTATAAACAGCGGGATGTTGATAATTGCCGTAAGTGTACCGACCGAGCCGAAGCCCATCAGCTCCACGATAATCATACAAAGGCCGGTAAGACCGCCGGCGCTCAGTCCAGCAGGCACAAGAAAGACGCTAAAGCCAAGTCCGAACAGAGCACAGCCAACTGTTGTCTTTGCAATATCCCATACCCATTGCCATACTTTACTCATACATTAAACCTCAAACTGAATTTGCTTCTCCCGGGCATCCTCATCGTTAATCAGTGCACCGGCAGTCGGCAGCTTTCTGCAGCGATAACGGCTGGCATTCACAATACCGCTGTCCTCCAGCAGAACGGCATCGGTAAGGTGTGCCTTTTTCTTAAGAGAAATCGCATTAACACCGATGGTATTGCGGGTCGTTTTAGGTGTCAGTAGGGCGGTAGAGAAAATAGCCGCCCGGTTATCGCTTGTGTATAGGGTAACCTGGGCATCTTTATCCAATGCAACGCAGGCCTTCAGCGGACTCTTATCAGAATAAGCGCCGGTGAGTCTGCGGCGATTGGTCTTTGTTTCATAAGCGGACAGGGGCACCTTTGCCGCCTTGCCGTTTTCGAAGAAGAAAAGAACAAAGCCCTTATAATCGCCGGGGAAAATAACTTCAACCACACCTTCGCCCGGGTCCATACCCAGCTTCTGGGGCAGATAGTCGCCCAAGAGGGATGCCTTGCCGTCCTCAAAATCGGAAAGCCGTGCCTTGTAGCACTGATACTGGTCGGTAAAGACAAGGATTTCCCCGCGGTTGCTCATCTCACGGGAAATGCGCAGCTTGTCGCCCTCCTTGAACTTCTGCTCGCCGGACATACGCAGGCTTTGGGGCGTAATCTTCTTAAGATAGCCCTCCCGGGATACGAATACCGTAACAGGATAATCGGGGATATCCTCCTCCGGGTCTTCGGGCGCGATTTCCTCGGCCTTGTAGATAATCTCCGTCTGTCTGGGTTTGCCGTACTTTTCCGCCACCTGCTTTAATTCTCCGATGATTACATTCTTAAGCTTCCGGCTGCTGTTTAAGGTGGATTTCAGGTCAGCAATTTCTGCCTCCAGCTGGGAGATTGCCTTTGTTTGCTTGAGGATATATTCCTTATTGATATTACGCAGCTTGATTTCAGCCACATAATTTGCCTGCACCTCGTCGATACCGAAGCCAATCATCAAATTGGGGATAACTTCGCTTTCCAGCTCCGTTTCCCGGATAATGGCAATTGCCTTATCAATGTCCAAAAGGATGCGCTCCAAGCCTTTGAGCAGGTGGAGTCTGTCTTCTTTCTTCTGAATCTGGAAGAAGATCCGGCGGCGGACACATTCTGTACGCCAAGCCGTCCACTCCTCCAAAATTTCACCGACACCCATTACTCTGGGCATACCGGCAATGAGCACATTAAAATTGCAGGCAAAGCTATCCTGCAAGGGGGTGAGGCGGTATAGCTTCTGCATCAGCTTTTCCGGATCTACGCCACGGCGCAGGTCGATAGTAAGCTTCAAACCTTCCAGATCTGTTTCGTCACGCATATCGGCGATTTCTTTGATTTTACCCGCCTTGATCAGCTCCGCCACCTTGTCCATAATGGCTTCACTGGTGGTGGAATAGGGAATTTGGGTAATTTCAATCAAATTGCCGCTCTTTTCATAACGCCACTTTGCCCGCAGCTTAAAGCTGCCACGGCCTGTGCTGTAAATCTCCCGGGTTGCTGCTTCGTCAAACAGAAGCTCAGCGCCTGTGGAAAAGTCCGGACCGGGCAGGGTTTCCAAAATATCGTGCTCGGGATTTTCCATCAGGGCAATGGCGGTATTACATACCTCTGCCAAGTTAAAGGAGCAGATATTGCTTGCCATACCAACCGCGATACCCTGATTAGCTGAAACCAACACATTGGGAAATGTGGTTGGCAGAAGACTCGGTTCTTGCATAGTAGCATCATAGTTATCCACCATATCCACAGTGTCCAGATCAATATCCCGAAACAGTTCGTTGCAGAAAC
>JAZSKZ010000139.1:0-2044 GCA_045535135.1 Faecousia sp. | reverse complement strand
GTTTCTGGTCTTTTGGCTTAGATAGACGGTACTTCCGTTATAAATACCGATCGTTTGGATATAATTGCCGCCCATGCCGTCGGTGGTGGAACCCAGGCAGTTTACTACCGCTGCCTCGGTCTGGCCCACCAGAATGCTGTTTTCGGCGTAGATGTCTTGAAAATTACTGTTACCCTTGGCATTCAGGGTAATACCGTCGATCCGGACATCTCTGGCAAGGATGCCAATAGTCGCGTAGCCCTCCTGGGCGCCGGCGACGCTTACGGTGCCCTTGCCGCTAAGGGTGACTGTACCGCCATTGTCGGCATCGATGCCGGAGGCATTATTATTCTGTCCATTGATGGTAACCACAGCACCTTCCGCGGCATAGAGGTTGAGGGTGCCGTTTGGCAGATAGATGCCGTCGCCGTAAGTTTTGCCGGTGACGGACACACTACCGCTGGCATGGATATTCAGCACACCGTCGCAGTAGATGCCGCTTGCCTCCTCGTCGTTTAACGAATAACCGGTGCTGATGTTCGCGCCGTCGGTCAGATACAATGTGGCCGTGGCCGTATCGTAGCTCCAGCCGGTACCGGTCGTGGCTCCGACGACTGCGCCGTTCTCGATGACCTTCTCGCCGCCCACATACAGCGTGGTGGGCAGGGTGACCGCTTGCTCGCCGCCTTCGCCCTCCGCGTGGGCGTGGAGGTGCAGCTCCGGCAGCATGCCCAGAACCATGACCATCGCCACAGCCAGGGCCAGCAGACGCTTAAACATGTGATTTTTCATATGTATTTCCTCCTTTGGGAAATTTCCAGGCAGAGTACTGCCAATATTTATGGGACAAAGGCTCCCTTACGACTCGCCAAGAGACGGGCTTTGCCCGGTTGCTCGCATGCACAGCGCCTGCGGGCGCTAGTGTGTAAAGGGAGCTGTCAATTGCCGATTCCTAGGCAATTGACTGAGGGATTGTGCGGTGAATAAACACTTGGCGGGTAATTCCATCGCAGGTAGAATCAATCCCCCCGCCTCGCTTTGCTCGGCACCCCCCTTTACACAAGGGGGCTTGGGGCGCTCACTAGCCCGTGAGCAATTCCACAAGGGCTTGTTCGCTGGATTTCTGGGCGTATTTTTTAAATTCCTCCAGCACCCGTTTGCCAAGGCCGCGGCAATCCATGGTGAGAACCGCCTCAATCTCCCGCTGGCGGGTCTGGGGATCCACATGGTATATGCTCAGGATCTGATTCAGTGCGCCGGAAACGCGGCTCTCCATAGCAATCTGCGTATCGATGGGAATTACCGTGGCGTACTGCAGACCCATGACCAGAACCTCCGCCTCCTGGAACTGCTGATCCGTCCAGTCGGGACGCTGCGGGGCGAAGATCTCTTTTGCCCTGGCCACATGGCTGCGGAACAGATAGCTGCGGCATAGCTCGCTCTGAAAGGTAGAAATGAAGAAATCCCGGGCGATCTCGCTGTCGGCGCAGGCCGTCGCCACCGTCATCAGCTCAAATCCAATGACCGTCGCGGGATCATGCCCCTTTTGGGCCTCATATTCCAGTATTTTTTCCTGAAATTCACACAGCTGCGCAACCACTTCCGCCAGCATATGCTCCTTGGTGGGATAGTGGAAGGTCAGATTGCCGGGACTCATATTCAGCGCCTTGCTGATGGCTTTTACCGAGGTGTTGCTGTAGCCGTCTTCCAGAAAACATCTGGTGGCGTGGCGCATGATCTCCAGCTTGGTAAGCTCGCTTCGGTTGATCCGGGTCGCTCTGGCCAATATGCTCTCTCCCTTCTTTCTCAGGCAGATTTTGCCTATATTTCGTATCTGTTCCTATTATAGTACGGGTACTAATTCAAGTCAAGGTACTTTTTGGTAAAAACGGGTCTTCGTGCCCCATTGCGCTACGGATCGCCATGCAGCTTCCCTCCCGGCAGTCACCGCGCAGGTCTATGATATAGACCCCCCCCGGCGCTTTTCCGCCGGGGGGGTGGTTAGGCTGATTCGGTTCGAGTCCTCTCAGCCTATTCAATCAGTTCCCACTCAAACCAGCTTCTG
>JAZSKZ010000089.1:0-7560 GCA_045535135.1 Faecousia sp. | reverse complement strand
TTGTAGTTAACACTTGTCTTCCTAAGACCGCTTGGCCTCCGACTTGCGTGCTTTTAATGGGCGAAAGCCGCTTTGAGGTTACGGATGTGCAGAAGGACAAGGGCGGCAGATATCTCCACACCGGCACTATGGTTCGAGGTTCACTAAAGACCGATGATTTGGTACTTGCCTCCATCGATGTGGAGCGCCGTAAGGCCATTATGCGTGCCCATACCGCAACCCACCTGCTGCAAAAAGCACTGAAAACCGTACTGGGCGACCATGTAAATCAGGCCGGTTCTTTGGTTGAGCCCGACCGTCTGCGCTTCGACTTTACCCACTATTCCGCTCTCACTCCCGAGGAGCTTTCCAAGATTGACGCATTGGTGCAGAATGCCGCTTTGGATGGCTACGGCGTATGCATCCGAGAAATGCCTATCGAGGAAGCCAAGGAAATGGGCGCAATGGCGCTCTTTAGCGAAAAGTACGGCGATACTGTCCGGGTAGTCAATATGGGCGGCTATTCCATTGAGCTTTGCGGCGGCACCCATCTGGATAATACCGCAAAGATTGGCCCCTTCCGCATTGAAAGCGAAGGCTCTGTAGCTTCCGGCGTCCGCCGTATCGAGGCTATCACCGGCAAGGTCTGCCTCCAGGAAATGGAGCAGAACCGCAGAAATCTCTATGCTGCCTGCGCAGTACTCAAGACAAAGCCCCAAGGCTTGCAGGAAAAGCTGGGCGAACAGATTGAGGAAATCAAGGGTCTGAAGCGGACCATTGAAGCCATTCGTGCAAAGGAAGCCGCCGGCGAGGTTGACCGCTTCCTGTACAGCGCCCGGAATGTGGGCGGCCTGAAGGTGATTACTGCCGCACTCCCTGTGGCAGATGCCCAGAAGCTGCGCCAGATGGGCGACATGATTCGGGATAAGGATGCAGGCGCAGTGGCGGTACTGGCTGCCGTGAATGATGGGAAGATTACCTTCCTCGCTGTCTGCGGCAAGGATGCTATCGCAAAGGGAATCCGGGCCGGCGACCTTGTAAAGCTGGTATGTACTGCTTGCGGCGGCAGTGGCGGCGGTAAGCCCGACTCCGCAATGGGCGGTGGCAAGGATGCTACCCATGTGGACGATGCGCTGGCATTGGTAGATAACTTTGTAGCTTCCAAAGTGCAGTAAAATAAGATAGGGTGCGCCAAAGCGCACCCTATTTTACTAAGGAGAGAGAAAAATGCGAAAGCTCCTTTGGATCGCAATCGGTTTTTGCATAGGCTGTGGCGTTGCGGCCTATCTATTTACAGATGCAACACTACTTTTCATTATGGCAGCGGCAGGTATTGCCGGGGGCGTTTTGCTCTGCTTTCAGAAAAAGAAAACAGCTCTTGTTCTTTTCGGCTGCGCCGCAAGTCTTTTATGGAGCTTTATCTACTGCGAAAATTATCTTTCCCCGCTCCGGCAGCTAGACGGTCAGGTGGAATCCCTGCGCGTAATCGCAACCGATTACGGCGATTCTACCCGGGCAGAAGGTGAAGTTCGTATTTCCGGCAGAACTTATAGCATATCTCTGATATTGGAGGAGAAAATGACCCTCCGTCCGGGAGATGTGCTGGAGGGTAGCTTCCTGCTTACGGTTACTGCGCCCGGCGGCAGTGGGGAGGGAAGCCACTATCAGGGAAAGGGCATTTATCTACTAGCCTACGGGCAAGAGGATGTTACCCTGCATCCCGGCACTTCCCACAGCCTTTCCCATCTGCCAGCCCGTCTGCGGCAGAAGTTTCTGTCGGTGCTGGATAAAACCTTCCCGGCAGATACCCGGGGCTTTGCCCGGGCGCTTCTTTTGGGGGACACGGAGAAGCTGACATATGAGCAGGATATTGCCTTTCAGGTAAGCGGGATTCGTCATGTGGTGGCAGTGTCTGGCCTGCATGTGTCCATTCTTTTTGCCCTTATTTATCTGCTTGTGGGAAAGCAGAAATACCTTACGGCACTGCTGGGTTTCCCTGCACTTTTCCTTTTTGCAGCGGTGGCAGGCTTTACCCCGTCCATTATCCGGGCCTGTGTGATGCAGAGCCTTATGATTCTTGCTATGCTGGTCCGCCGGGAGTATGACCCACCCTCGGCACTTTCCTTTGCAGTGCTTGTGATTCTTTTCATAAATCCCCTTGCCGTAGCTTCTGTAAGCTTTCAGCTTTCCGTTGGCTGTATTGCAGGCATTTTCCTGTTTTCCGGCAGGATCCAAAGACGGTTTCATAAATACACTGTGGGTAGTTCCATAAAGAAACGGCTCTGCCGATTTTGCCTGTCCTCCATATCCATTACGGTAGGCACGATGCTGGTTACCACGCCCCTGTGCGCCTATTATTTCGGCTGCGTGAGTCTTGTGAGCATCTTTACCAATATGCTGACCCTGTGTGTCATTACCTTTATTTTCTACGGAATTATGGCTGCAACCGTACTGTCCTTTTTATTCCTACCATTGGGGCAGTGGACAGGACTTGTTGTGTCTATTCCTATTCGCTATGTGCTCTTTACTGCAAAGGCAATCAGTAAAATTCCCTTTGCGGCGGTATATACCTCTTCACCCTACATTGTTTTGTGGCTTGTGTTCTGTTATGGCCTGTTTTTCCTCTTTTGGCAAACGGGGAAAAAGCACCCGGCAGGGTATGTTGCGTCTGTGGCGGGAATGCTTCTTCTGTGCGTTACCCTCACTTTTTTGGAGCCCCGTTTGGATAATTACCGGCTTACTGTGCTGGATGTGGGACAGGGGCAGTGTGTGCTGCTGCAAAGTAAGGGCAGAACTTATATGGTAGACTGTGGCGGCAGCAGTGATAAAATTGCAGCCAATGTGGCCGCTACCCACTTACACAGTCAGGGAATTTTCCGCATTGACGGCATCATTCTCACCCACTACGACAAAGATCATGTGGGAGGACTTACTTATTTCCTTGAGCGGGTGGCAGCGGATACAGTGTACTTACCAAATGTGGATGACTGTCCGCTTGCCTTACCATCTGGGCAGATCACCGAAAAAGTGGAAGCATTAAAGGAAATTCTATTCGGCAAGGCAAAGCTTACCATGATTCCCGGACGAACCGGGGAAGTCGATAACGAAACCAGCACCTGCATCTTGTTTCAGGCGGAAAAGTGTGATATACTCATAACTGGTGATCGGGCGACCGCCGGGGAGGCGTATTTGCTGGAGCAGTACGATGTCCCGGATTTGGAAATTCTGGTAGCCGGGCACCACGGCGCAAACACATCTACTAAGGATGAACTTTTAGACAGAACGAGCCCGGAAATTGTGGCAATTTCCGTAGGGGAAAATAATCGCTACGACCATCCGGGCATACTGACACTACTGCGTTTGCAGGCCCGTGGCTGTCGAATTTTGCGCACAGATTTACACGGAACCATACTTATCAGGGGGTGAACTTATGGTGAGAAAGGAAGAGAGTCAGGAAAGTGCCTTGCAGCTTTTACGCAAGGATTTGCGGGAAAAGAATACAAAGCGGCTCTATTTCTTTTACGGAGAGGAAGCCTACCTGCGGCAGTATTATTTTGAGCAGCTGAAAAAGCAGAAAATTGATAAGGCGACGGAGGCATTCAATTTCCGCAAACTTACCGGAGACACTTTCTCTTTGCAGGCGTTGTCTGACGGCGTGGAAGCCGTGCCGATGATGGCAGAAAGCACCCTCATTCAGGTAGATGATATTGATGTTTTCAAGTTGGGGGAGGAAGACAGAAACCGCCTTGCAGAGCTGTTTTCCGATATTCCCGACTATTGCACACTTGTCTTTACCTATGAAACCGTGGAATGGAAGGTAGACGGCAGATTTAAGAAGCTGGCAGAGGCCGTTACGAAATACGGAATGCAGGTGGATTTCCCCAAGCAGACGGAGCGGGATTTGATTTCCTGGATCGGACGCCATTTTGCCGCCGCAGGCAAGCGGATTTCCCCCAATCTCTGCACCTATCTAATTGATATTACCGATGGCACGATGACCTCTCTCGGCAGTGAAATTCAGAAAATCTGCGCCTTTTCCGGGGCAGAGGAAATTGTGCGTCAGGATATTGACGCAGTGGTGGAGCCGGTGCCTGATGCGGTGGTTTTCCAAATTGCCGAACTGATTGCGGACCGGCAGCCGGGCAAGGCTCTGCAAAAGCTGACCCAAGTGCTGAAAATGCAGCAGGAGCCGATTGCGGTGCTGGGTACAATCAGCGCCCATTTCCGTAAACTAGGCGTGGCACGGACGCTTACCGATACAGGAAAAGGGCAGGGTGAGCTGCAGAAGCTATACAGAATGGGCGACTATGCCGCCCGGAAGACCATGCAGGCGGCCAGCCGCTTCTCACCTCGTTTTTACGCGGCCACAGCAGAGCTGCTGGTGGAAACCGACCGAAAGATGAAAACCTCCGCAGACGAGCCCAAGCGGCTTTTGGAAGTGCTGCTATTGGAGATTTCCCGGGAGGCGCAAAATGGTTAAAATTCGGGAGGCCATTGTAGTAGAGGGGCGCTACGATAAAAATATGCTGAGCCAGATTGTGGATACGGTTATTTTCCAAACTGACGGCTTTGCCATTCGCCGTAACTACCGCATGGTGGCTCTTTTGCGTCAGGTGGCACAGACGCGCGGACTGATTGTTCTTACCGATTCGGACAGTGCCGGTTTTATGATCCGCAATTTTTTAAAAATGGCAATCCCCAAGGAGCATTTGAAACACGCCTATATTCCCGATATTTACGGCAAGGAGCGGCGAAAGACCGCCCCGGGCAAGGAGGGGAAACTGGGCGTTGAGGGAATGACCCCGGATGTGATTATTGCCAGCCTGCACAGAGCCGGTGCTACCTTTTGGCAGGAAGCGCCCCAGAAAAAAGGTGAGCCTCTTACCAAAACAGATTTGTATTTTCTGGGACTTTCCGGCACACTGGATAGCAGAAAAAACCGCTTGGCTCTGCAGAAAAAGCTGGACCTGCCGGAGCATATGAGCGCCAATGCCCTTTTGGAGGTGCTGAATCTGCTCTATACAAAGGAGCAGCTATATATTCTTGTGCACGAACTACTCGATGGAGAAGAAGTATGATAGACATATCGGTTAAAAACTTAACAAAATTCTTCGTCATCGGCGAAAACCTCTTAAGCGGTTTGAGCTTCGATGTACAAGCCGGGGAACGGGTGGCGATTTTGGGCCGCAACGGATGCGGAAAGACCACCCTGTTTAAGATTCTCACCGGGGAAATGGAGTACGACGACGGCGAAGTCTATGTAAACCCCAATAAGCGGCTGGGTCTTATTTCCCAGATTCCCCGCTTTCCCGAGGGATATACCGTGGAGGATGTACTCCGCTCTGCCTACGGGCCGCTTTTGCGGATTCGTCAGCGGATGGAGCAGCTTAGCCTTAAAATGGCCGAAGGGGCAGACGGGGAGCTGATGCGGGAATACAATGGGCTTGAAAACCGTTTTCTCTCCGGCGGCGGCTACGATATGGAAGTGGATTTGGAGAAGGTCTGCAACGGCTTGGGCATTACCCCCAGTCAGCGCAGTCAGCTTTTTTCCAGCCTGTCCGGCGGCGAAAAGACGAGAATGAACCTTGCCCGTCTGATTCTGGAAAAGACGGATATTCTTCTGCTGGACGAGCCGACCAACCATCTGGACCTACGCAGTGTGGAATGGCTTGAGAGCTATATCAAAAGCTTTAAGGGCACGGTTTTGGCAATTTCCCACGACCGCTACTTTTTGGATCGGGTAGCAGACCGGGTCATTGAAATCACCGAGGGAAGAGGGGAGTTCTACGCCGGTAACTACTCGTTCTATATTGAAGAAAAGCAAAACCGCTTTAACCTGCAATTAAAGCAGTATGAGCAGGAGCAGGCAAAGCTAAAACAGCTCGGTTACACCGTGGAGCGAATGAAGGGCTGGGGTATCAATAACCGCACCCTGTACCGCCGGGCGATGTCCATTCAGCACCGTATGGAGCGGATTCAAAAGACGGAAAAGCCCAAGACGGAAAAGACGATGAAGGCCACCTTCGGGGAAAAGGAATTTGCCGGCGATTTGGTGTTTGAAACCAAGAGTTTAGAAAAAAGCTTCGGGGTCCGTACCTTGTTTGCCAATGTAAACCTCCATGTAAAGGGAGGCGAGCGAATCGCTATCTTGGGCGATAACGGCACGGGTAAGTCCACTTTCCTCAAATGCCTTTTGGGAGAAGAGGACTGTAAGGGTAAGCTTCGCTTCGGTCCTACGGTAAAATGGGGATATTTGCCCCAGATTATCCACTTTGCCCACCCTGAGCGCACCCTTTATGACACGATGCTCTACGAAAAGAACTGCACCCCCCAGACTGCGAGAGACCGGCTGGGCGCATTTCTGTTTCAGGGCGAGGATGTGTTCAAAAAAGTAGGGGAGCTGTCCGGCGGTGAGCAGTCCCGTCTGCGGCTGTGTATGCTCATGGATGAGAAAATCAACTTGCTGATTTTGGACGAGCCAACAAACCACTTGGATATCGCCTCCCGGGAATGGGTGGAGGCGGCTATTGAGGAATTCGACGGCGTTCTGCTCTTTGTCTCCCACGACCGCTATTTCATCGAGAAGTTCGCCCAGCGCATTTGGGCGCTGGAGGACGGCACCATTCGGGACTATCCTTTCGGCTACCGAAAGTACCGTTCGGTCTTAGAGCACGAGCAGGCACTAAAGCCCCAGCAAACCACCGCACCGAAAGCCAAAAAAGAAAAACCCAAGGGTGGCACTAAGAAAACGGAGAAATTGATCCGCCGTCTGGAGCGGGAGATCGAAAAGCAGGAGCAGGGGATTGCGCAGCTGGATGCCCAAATCGAAGCGGCGGCTGCAGATTATCAGGAGCTGACAAGGCTACTTTCTGAAAAGGAAGAAGCGGAAGCGGCACTGCTGGAGCTGATGACCCAGTGGGAGCAGGCGCAGGAAAGCATAGAGGAATAAACCGGGAAAACGGTTGACACAGGGTTTTTTCGGGAATATAATAGTGAAGATATTTTTTATAAGGAGCGAAGAAAATGAGTTCTTCCTGTAGTGGTAATTGCTCCACTTGCGGTAGCGATTGCGCAGACCGCAAGGCGGAGAGCTTGCTGGCAAAGCTGAATGAAAAAGCCAGCGTTAAAAAAGTAATAGCCGTCGTTTCCGGTAAGGGCGGCGTAGGTAAAAGTACCGTAACCGCATCCCTCGCCGTGGCGATGGCGAAAAAAGGCTACCGTGTGGGCGTACTGGACGCCGATATTACCGGCCCCTCCGTGCCTACTGCATTTGGCGTAACCGAGTGCCGGGGCTCTACCCCCGACGGCCTTCTGCCTGCAGTAACAGAGGGCGGCATTCAGGTGATGTCCATTAACCTGCTGCTGGATAACTCTACCGACCCGGTGGTTTGGCGTGGACCGGTGATTGCCGGCGCAGTTAAGCAGTTCTGGACCGATGTAATTTGGGAGGATGTGGATTACCTCTTTGTGGATATGCCTCCCGGAACGGGCGATGTACCGCTGACCGTATTCCAGAGCCTGCCGGTGGACGGTATCGTAATTGTTACCAGCCCGCAAGTCGGAGGAGCGGTCTTAGGAAGA
>JAZSKZ010000118.1:0-12310 GCA_045535135.1 Faecousia sp. | reverse complement strand
GGATATAGCCGATTTTTCGGATTACCTCCCGGGCAACGGCAGCATAGTCCACCACCGCCTTGGTGGTGATTTCGCCGCAAATTACGCAAAAATCGGTGGTAACCATGGTTTCGCAGGCCACACGGGAGCCGGGGTCCTGCTGGAGACAGGCATCCAAAATGGCATCGGAAATGGAGTCCGCTACTTTGTCGGGATGACCGCAGGTTACACATTCGGAAGTAAATAATCTCTTTTCCATACTTTTTTCCTTTCATCAATAAAAATACGCACACCGAAGATTCGATGTACGCAAATTTATCGAACCCTCATCTTTCGTCGCCGCCGGATTTGGCACCTTGCTTTGCAGGTTGCCGGGTTTCATCGGGCCGTTCCCTCCACCACTCTTGATAAGGCTGTATGCATTTTCCTGTGGTATCTTATCATATTTTCCCGATTTGTCAAGGTCTTTGTTTGGAATCTTTTATAGACTTTTTGGAAAAAAGCTGTTATATTAGTAAAAGCTACAAAAGGAGATGGTTTTTCTTGAAAAAAATCCGGCAAAAATTTAATCGCTACTGCGTAATGAACCGAAATAAGGGCATCCCCAATCTGATGCTTTATATTGTTGTAGGCTCCGCAATCGTTTTTCTCCTCAGCCTTACAAACGGCGGCGTTATGCTCTACGAGTATCTGCGCTTTGATAAGGCCCTGATTCTAAAAGGGCAGGTTTGGCGGCTTTTTACCTATGTGTTTACCTACACACCGGGAAGTGCCTTTATGGTGCTGATTTTCCTTTATTTCTTCTATAACCTCAGCCGCACCATCGAGCAGGTGATGGGTACCTTCCGGTTTAACCTTTATTATTTCTCCGGCGTTTTGATTATGGACATTGTGGCAATGCTCCTTTGTCCCACCAAGCCCCTTATCGTGGACGGCTATGTCTACCCGCCTGAGCTTATTTCCACCGCCATATACGGCAATATGGCCTACTACCTGCACTTAAGCCTCGTTTTGATGTTCTCTACACTCAGCCCGGACAGCCAGTTTCTTGTGTTTTTCATCATCCCGGTGAAAGCGTGGTTTTTGGCGCTTTTGGATTTTGTGCTCATCGGCATTGAAATCTGGAATCTCGCCCCCTTCTTCCCCCACAATCTGTTCCCGCTGGCAGGTCTTGCCAACTACCTGCTCTTTGCAGGCCGGGATGTTTTTAATCTGATCCCCTTCTCTTTCCGGCTCAGAGTCCAAAGGCTGTTCCGGAAAAAGCCGAAAAAGAAGCAAAGCGGACCCCGGGTCATTCCCTTCCCCGAGAGCGAGATAAAAAGAGCCACGCCCCAGCCTTTCAAGGAAAATTACAACCACAAGTGCACCGTATGCGGCCGCACGGATGTAAGTAACCCGGAGCTGGAGTTCCGTTACTGCTCCCGTTGTACCGGCTACAAGTGCTATTGCGAGGACCATATAAACAACCACAACCACGAATAAGGAAAGCGGTGCAGCTTGTGCTGCACCGCTCTTTTTAGTTTTGAATTTTGTGGTGGCAAACAGGAGTATTATCAGTAATGGGGAGGAATGTATAGCCGTTATCCAGTGCCCAAACAATAAACTCCTCAATCTTAGATAGAGTCCTTTTCATAATGTCGTGCATAAGCACATAACTGTTTTTATACCTTTTACAGCCGCTTATCGCATTTTCCAGAATGGTCTCTGCAGATTTGCCCTCAGCATCTGCCGTATTGACATTCCAGTCAAAGTAACGGTAGTCCTGCTCCTGCACCGCTTGGGCAAGCCGGGTCATAATGCCTGTGCAGATTTTCTTACTGATAGGGTTACTGCTGCCGCCCGGGAAACGGAGAAGGTTTGTGTGATACCCCAGCTGCTCGTAGGCAAACGCTTTTACTTTGTTCAGGTCTTCAAAGTAGTTCTCTTCACTTTTATAAATCTTCCAGTAATCGTGGCTGTCGGTATGAAGTCCAATGGAATGACCGGCAGCATCCATCTTCTTTAACAAGTGCTTATATGTGTTGGAGGTTACCACAAAGAATGTGGCTTTCACATTGTATTTATCCAAAATTTCCAGCAATTGTTCTGTATATTGACCGGGACCGTCATCAAAAGTAAGATAAATCACCCTGCCGTTACCCACGGAGTTAACTTTCAGCGTACGGGTCGCCGTCGCCTGATTGCCGAAATCATCTTCCACCTTATAAGTAATGGTGTAAGTGCCGGCGGGGAAATACTTATCCTTGCAGGAAACGCTAACACGGGAGGTTATATCAATTACGCCGTTATCCATTGCGGTAAAGCCCGGGTCTTCAAAGGCTTCTCCCACGGACAGGTTTATTGTACTGCTTCCCTTCAAAGTCAGAACAGGCGGAACATCGTCATCATATTTAATCGTCCGCTCTGCCTGCGCCACATTCCCGGCAGCATCCTGAACGGTGTAAATAACCTTACCGTTTTCTTCCCTGCTCTGCACCAAATGCGTAACATCACCATCTGCCGCATCGATAGCGGTAAAGCCCTCCTCCGTATAGGGCAAACCGGGAAGGGTTGTATGCCCGGCCTCGGTTTTTAGAGTAATTACCGGCGGTTTGGTATCCTTTACTATAACCATACAGGAAAAGTCTACACTTTTCCCCCAACGCTCTGCCCGATAGCATACGGGATAAGAGCCCGGTGTTTTGCTGTCCACCTGGCCGTCCAAAAAGACCGCAACAGGTGCGGGCTTACGAAGCAACAGATTCCCAGCAAACCAGGCCTCCGGAGCAGGCAATTTATAATCCTCACCGGCCTCAATATAAAGCACATTTTCCTTCAGTTCTTGCATTTCCAATGTGTATTCATTGGCAAATACAACGGCCATAACCGCCACTGACAGCAAAACGCAAAACACCAATGTGATGAGTGCCAGCTTTTTCTCTTGCATATCTTTTCCTCACCTTTATCTCATTTTCTCTTGTAAAGGCACATTTCATAAAAAACGCCGTTTTCTTCGCCGGATTGGAGAATTTCCTCCAGCTCCCACCGGGGGTCTGTATCCAAATTAGGAAAATAGGTATCCGATTCCGGGCAGGCGTGAACCTTTGTTACATAAGCCCTCTGACACATAGGCAGCATTTGGCGGTATACACTGCCGCCACCTATTACAAAAACCCGGTCTGCGTCTTTACACTTTTCCGCCGCCTCCTGCGGACTGCGGCAGACCGTTACGCCCTCAATTTCGCCTGCGGTACGGGAAAGCACCAGATTCACCCGCTTGGGCAGGGGTCTGCCTCCGGGAAAATCCGAAAGTGTCTTTCTTCCCACAATAACTGTTGCGCCTTTGGTAGTTTCCCGGAAGAACACCCGGTCAGCAGACAGTGCTACCGGTTGGGTGCCGTCCTTTCCAATGCCCCAATCGTCGTAAACTGCAACAATGATGTCCATAGCGCACCTCAAATGGCCATAGGAATTTCAAATTCAAAGGGGTGGAACTGGTAATCCTCCACCGTGAAGCTGTTCTTTGTGAAAGCATAGAAATCCGTAATGCTCTTATCCAGTGTTACCTTGGGAGCAGCAAAGCCCTCGTTTTGGAGCATTGCCTTTACTGCCGGGATATGCCGGTCATAAATATGGCAATCGGCAATTACGTGGACAAGTTCACCGGCTTCCAGGCCGGAAACCTGTGCCATCATCATAAGCAGCATTGCGTACTGGCATACATTCCAGTTGTTTGCCGTGAGCATATCCTGGCTTCTCTGATTCAGAATACCGTTGAGGGTATTGCCGGTTACGTTGAAGGTCATAGAATAAGCGCAGGGATACAGATTCATTTCGTGTAAATCCTGGAAATTGTAGATATTGGTCATAATCCGGCGGGAGGCAGGATTGTTCTTGAGGTCGAAAAGCACCCGGTCCACTTGGTCAAAGTCGCCCTCTTTATAGTGGTGCTTAATGCCCAGCTGGTAGCCGTAGGCTTTGCCGATAGTGCCGTCCTCTCCTGCCCATTCGTCCCAAACGTGGCTGCCCAAATCACAGATGCGATTGGACTTTTTCTGCCAAATCCACAGAAGCTCGTCCAGCGCAGATTTCCAATAAGTGCGGCGGAGGGTCATCAGCGGAAATTCTTCTTTCAGATTGTAACGGTTCACCACACCGAATTTCTTAACGGTATGGGCAGGTGTGCCGTCCGCCCAGCGGGGACGAACCTCCAGCTCCGTATCATAGAAGCCGTTTTCCAAAATGTCCAAACAGGTTTTCTTGTACAGTTCATCTGCAATACTCATAGTATCCCTCCAAATGATTAAAATAAACTGGGTGCTTTTGTAAGAAGTGCATAAATATCCTGCAAATCGTCTATGGTGATTTCCGATGCGCCCATATCCCGCAGGTGTTCTGCGGCTTCACTGCCGTCGCAAAAGCAAAATACAGGACTCCATCGATTTTTCAAATTTTTCTCCGTTCCGCTCCAAGTGCCGCCTACGCTGGTAGCGCATTGTGCGACAAACACACCGCCGGTGGGCATCCCGTGGATGACCCGGTTGCGGCTCAGCGCCCGCTGGGTGGAAAAGGGCATATCGTAGCCCTCCTCGGAAATATACAGCACATTATCTTCCGGGCGGCAATCCTGCAATCGGTCCGCTACCACACTGATGACTCTTCCGCCATTTTGCAGACAGCTATCCTGTGCAGTCCGGTCAGCGCCCCGGGCGTTGCCGGAAATCAGCGTATAGCCCTGCAGGGCAGCCTGGCGTCCTACCTCTCGGGCGAAATGCCGGTTTTCCTCCCGTAAATCCCGACTGCCCACCAGAGAGATTGCCGGGGTATCCAAAATTTCCAAATCCCCTTTTGCCCAAAGGCAACCGGGTGCATCCAGCTGCAGGCGTTTGCGTAAATGAAAGGGGTAGCCGTCGCTGACCCGGGTAAGGGGCACACAGCCCAAACGCTTTCCTTTCTGTATATAATGGGAAAGCAGTTCCTGTTCAGAAAGCAGCTGCAAAATGCGGTCTGCCTCCCGAACGCTATATCCCATGGCAATAAAATCCCCTGCCATCAGCTCCCGATTTTTATCATCTGTCCGGCTCTGCCGCACTCGCTGGGCAAGCTCCCGCAGCTGAGGTACAGTAAGGGTATGACGGGCAGGATTTCCCAGCTTGCCGGTAAGTAATAAAAATCCTGCCTCCCGGGGATTCAACGGAACCGCTTCTTTACGGGTGCGGGGGTCTTGACCTCTTCTTTGGTCAACACACCATCCTCCGAAAGAAGCATAGGTACAATGTTATAATTGCTGAATTTGGCAATTTCGTCCAGCTTGGCCTTTTCCGGGAAATTGCCGATCAGGGAGTAGGCAACGCCCTTTTTCTTGGCTCTGCCCGTTCTGCCGATGCGGTGAACATAGTATTCATTTTCTTCGGGAATATCGAAATTGATTACACACTCCACATCATCTACATCAATACCGCGGGATGCCACATCCGTGGCAATCAGAATCTCCAGCTTGCCCTCCCGGAAGGTCTGCATGGTTCTTTCCCGCTGGCTCTGGCGAATATCTCCGTGAATACAGTCGCAATCCGCACCTGCCCGGCGGAAATCGTCGGAAAGGCGCTGGCACATATGCTTCGTATTGCAGAAGATAATCACCCGCTCATAGCCCTGAGAGCGGATAAGCCGCAGGGTTGTTTCCGCCTTTTGAAGGGGAGAAACCGTAAGGCTATACTGGGTAATATCCGGGCGGTCCTCTTTTTTCGGCTCAACCGTAATTTCCACCTCGTCCCGCTGGTACATCCAGGAAACGGTCATAACCTCCTGGGAGATGGTGGCGGAAAACAGGCCCAAATTTTTTCTGTTTTTTACCTTTTCGATAATCCGGGTTACATCCTTGAAAAAGCCCATATCCAGCATCCGGTCCGCTTCGTCCAGTACCACGGTCTGAATCTTGTCCAGACGGATGTTTTTCCGGTTATAATGGTCCATAAGACGGCCGGGGGTTGCCACCACAATCTGGGGCTTCTTCTCCAGCTGTTTTGCCTGCCCTACAATCCCTGCACCGCCGTAAAGTACCGCCACACGGATCCCCTTATAATAGGTCAGCAGTCCCCGAAGCTCGTCGCCGATTTGGATGGCAAGCTCCCGGGTAGGTGCCAGAATCAGCCCTTGCACCTCGTCATTTTCCGTATCCACATGCTCAATCATAGGAATACCGAAAGCAAAGGTTTTTCCCGTGCCGGTGGGTGCCTTGGCAATCACATCTTTCCACTGCAAAAAGGCCGGAATCGCCTCCTGCTGAATTGTTGTGGGATAGCCGTAGCCTTTTTTCTCCAAAGCTTTCAGCATAGCCTCTGACAGACCCAAGTCCCGGAAAACCACATTCTTTTCGTCCATTTCATTTCATCCTTTGATCCATAATCATATTTTTAACATTTTATCAGCTTTTCTCCTATTTTGCAACAGTCCCCGCGCTTTTTTCTGCCGTTACAGAAAATTAAAAAAATCGGAGAGGTTACTGTGGACAAACACGGGGAAATATGGTATATTATACGGTGATAAATTGGAAATTGTATGCTTTTCATAAGAGGAGGCAGAATATGGGCAAACTAATCGTAATAGAGGGAACCGACGGCTCAGGAAAGTCTACCCAGTTTCGCAGAATGAGCGAGCATTTGGCATCAGACGGCATTGCTTTCCGGCACTTGGTCTTCCCCCGCTACAACGAAGAAAGCTCTGCGCTGATCCGGATGTATTTGGGCGGTCAGTTCGGCGACAAGCCCACAGATGTAAATGCCTATGCCGCTTCCGCATTCTACGCGGTGGACCGCTTCGCCTCCTATAAAATGGATTGGGGTCAGTGGTATGAGCAGGGCGGTGTGGTGCTTTCCGATCGGTACACCACCTCCAACGCCGTCCATCAGGCCTCCAAGGAAGCCCCGGAAAACCGGGAAGCCTACCTTCACTGGCTCTATGATTTTGAGTATAGCAAAATGGGTCTGCCCCGTCCCGATCTGACCATCTATCTGGATGTGCCCACAGACTTTACGGAAAAGCTCCTGCGCCATCGGGAACAGGACACCAACACCACCGCAGACATTCACGAAAAGGATATTAAGTATCTTGCCCCCTGCCGGGAAATGGGTCGTGCCGCCGCCGCTTATTACGGCTGGCAGGTCATCTCCTGTGTACGGGACGGAAAAATGCGTTCCATTGAAGATATTCACGAAGAAATTTACACGCTGGTTAAAGCGTGCTTGGAGGGATAAGCTATGGTATATATCCTGCTGGGTACAGGCTTTGAGGAAATGGAGGCCGTTGCGCCCCTGGATCTTTTGCGCCGGGCAGATATTCCGGTACAGGCCGTGGGTATCGGCGGCAAAACCGTATACGGCAGCCACAATATCGGCATTACTGCCGACATTACCGTGGAGGAAATGGATTTAACCGCTATGGAAATGCTTGTGCTTCCCGGCGGACTGGGCGGTGTTGCTTCTATTCAGGGTAGCGCCCTTGCTATGGATGCCATCCGCTTTGCCTATGAGAATGATTTGTTTATCGGCGCTATTTGCGCTGCGCCTACTATTTTGGCCGGTCTTTCCATCACTGATGGCAAAAAGGCCGTCTGCTACCCCAGCTGTGCAGAAAAAATGGGCTCTGCCATTATGGAATCCGGGCCCTGCACCCGGGACGGAAAGGTAATTACCGGCACATCTGCCGGCTGTGCTGTTCCCTTCGGCCTTTTGCTGATTGAAGCCCTTCGGGGCACGGAAACTGCCAAAGTGATTGAGCGCCAAATTGTCATTCGCTGACAGGAGGTTCCCTATGGAAAACGAAAACAATAAGGATATACTTCCGCAGGAAGATACTTCTCTTTCTGCTGAGGATATTATAAAGGATATCCTTGCAGCAACCGGCATATCGCCTGATGAGGTTGCGCCCGTGGAGTTTGATGCTCTTGTTGATAAGATAGTATCTGCAGAAGTCCCTGCCGAAGCGGATGCGCCCGCAGAAGCCGAAGCTAAAGTGTCTGCAGAAGCTGCAGTATCCACCGAAACAGAGATTACATCAGATTCCGCTCCGGCTGTTTCTGATCTGGATGCCCGGGTAGAGGCGCAAATGGCCTCCATAGAGGCATCCCAGTCTCTGCCGGATATTGAAACCGGCCTGGAGGGAGATGCTGAATTTCAGGAAGCCCTGGAAGCGCTGAAAGCCTTTTCTGCCCGCTACGGAGGAAAAACCGGCACCCCGACCGAGGATGCCACCCCGGTGGAAAATACCGCCCCGGAGAAAGTTTTGCCCCAGCCGCCGGTAACAGAACACACCGTCTCCTTTGATCACCCTGTTTCTGCCCCAGCAGAAAATATGGAATCTACTCAGAAATTTGACCCTGTGGCTGAATCTGCGGATAAGGAAACTCCTCAGCCTGCGCCTGTGCGAAAAAAGCCGCCGGTGCGTAAGGGTCGCCCCAGCGCCAAAACAGGTTATGGTCTTTTTGGTCTGCCCCATGTGATTTCCACCGGCATTTGGCTTGCCATTATCCTTGCCATCGGCATTTCTTTGGGCAGAATTCTGTGGGTATGTGCCGCAGACCTGCTGGCCTTTGGAAAACCGGACAAGCCTTTTACCATTACCGTCGAAGAAACTGACACCATCGAAACCATCGCCGACAAGCTCAGCCACGCCGGTGTAGTTCGCTACAAAAATCTTTTTATTCAATTTGCCAAGATTACAGGCAAGGGAGAAGATGTTCTCCCCGGCACCTATACCCTTAATGCAAAATACGACTATAATGCGCTGCTAAAAATGATGTCCTTTGTGCCTGTAAACACCGAGTCTGTAACCATCCTTATCCCGGAGGGTTATAACTGTGCCCAGGTTTTCCGTCTTTTGGAAGAAAAGGGTGTCTGCTCCGTAGCCGACCTGGAAGAGTGGGCAGCCAACGGCGAGCTCAACGAATATTGGTTCTTAGAGGGCGTGCCCAGAGGCACCAAGTACTGTCTGGAGGGCTACCTCTACCCCGACACCTATCAGTTCTATAAGAATGATGAGCCCCGGCGCGTACTGCAAAAATTCCTCAACTGCTTTGATTACCGCTTTACCGAGAAAATGTATAACGACTTTATGTCTATGCAGAATCGTTTTGACACGATGCTGAAAAATAACGGCTATGGCGAGGCTTACCGGGAAGCGAATAAGCTGACCTTCCACAAGCTTATCACTATGGCATCCATTGTGGAAGAGGAAAAGGCCACATCTGCGGAAGGCTACGATATTGCCGCCGTATTCTATAACCGGCTGGCAAAGGCTGCCTCCTATCCCCGGCTGGACAGCGACGCCACTGTGCATTACGCCATCGGCTCTTATCTGGAGCGCCACGAGCTGACTGCCACCGATTTGGACGTTGACAGTCCCTATAATACCCGAAAATACGGCGGCCTGCCTCCCGGACCGATTACAAACCCCGGTTCCTTTAGTCTGTATGCCGCCCTCTACCCCAGCGAAACTGCTTACTATTACTTTATTTACGATGCCGGTATGGGCTTCCACCGTTTCTCCAAAACGCTGGAAGAACACGAAAACTGGGTGAATCTTTTGAAACAACAATCATGAAAAAATTAGAACTTTTAAGTCCTGCCGGAGATATGGAACGGCTAAAAATGGCCGTCGCCTACGGCGCAGATTCCGTTTATCTTGCCGGTACCGCCTTCGGTATGCGCTCCTTTGCGGGTAACTTCACCCCCGAGGAGCTGCCGATTGCCGTCAAATACGCCCACGAACGGGGCGTCAAAGTGCACGTTACTGTGAACACGATGCCCCGCAACGACGAGGTTGCCGCATTGCCTCCCTATTTGGAGCAGCTGCAGGATGCGGGCGTAGATGCCCTGATTGTAGCCGATATGGGTGCTTTCACTTTGGCGGGCAAATATGCCCCCAAGTGCCAGCGGCATATTTCCACCCAGCAGTCTGTGGCAAACTTCGAGTGTGCCAAGGCTTGGTACGATTTGGGTGCAACCCGTGTGGTGCTGGCAAGAGAGCTTTCACTCCCCGAGATTCGCACCATCCGGGAAAAGACGCCTGAGGAGCTGGAGATTGAAACTTTCGGCCACGGTGCGATGTGCGTCAGCTACTCCGGCAGATGTTTACTCAGTAATTATATGACAGGACGGGACTCCAACCGGGGTGCCTGCGCCCAGCCCTGCCGCTATCAGTACGCGCTGATGGAGGAAAAGCGCCCCGGGGAGTATTTCCCCGTGTACGAGGACGAAAAGGGTACATATATTATGAACTCCCGGGATATGTGCACCATTGACCACTTAAAAGAGCTGACGGACGCAGGCATTGATTGTATTAAAATTGAAGGCCGGGCAAAGTCCGCATATTATGCCGCCATTGTTACCGGCGCTTACCGCCACTGCATTGACGATTTGGCAGCAGGCCGGGAGATTGACCCCATTTGGCGAAACGAGGTCGACCACGTTTCCCACCGGATTTACTCCACCGGCTTCTACTTTGGTGAGCCGGGGCAATATACGGAAAACTCCCGCTATATCCGCCAGTGGCAGGTATGCGCCATTGTGGATAGCTGCGATGAAAACGGTCTTGCCCTCTGCTCTCTGCGCAATAAATTCTCCGCAGGAGATGCGCTGGAGGTTGTAGGTCCTGACCTTCGCCCCTTCCCCATTACTGTACCGTCTATGCAGGATACAGACGGCAACGAGCTGCTGCAGCCTCGCACACCCCAAATGCAATTTTATCTGCAGCTGCCAAAACCCGTGCCGCCCCTTACCATCCTCCGCCACGCCGTGGAGCTCTCTGCAAAATAAAAGAACATCCCCGGCAGGAAATCCTGCCGGGGAATGTTTTTTATCCAATTTTCTCTTTCAAAGATTCGTAGAGAATTTTGGTATCTGCTGTATTTTTTGCGGTGAGTACCAGCACCCGCTCGCCGGAGCGGATAACGATGCAGGCCTTACAGCCCGTATAGGCATACAGGGTATATTTGCCGAACTCATCGTTTTTGAAATTACCCAGAGACAGTCTGGCCGCGCCGAAGCCGGAAACCCGGGTGCCCATATCATAGCTTTCCCTAAATTCGATACTGTCTACCTCATCGTAGGAAACTGTCAGGTCCTCCCAGAAAGAGGTGGTAATGGTAAATTCCGTTTCCTTATAGGTAACGCCGATATCCCCGGTGAACATCAGAACGCTCACACCCACCAAAATCAGAGGCACCATAATGGCCGTAATCCAAAGGGCAACCTTATCGCCCTTCTTATCAAAGACCGGCTCATACTCGATACCTGCTGCCCTGTGCTTTCTGTAGAGCGCGTAGGAATAGACCGTGGGCACAAGGACGGAGAGCACCAGCGCCACTACCAGAACGCAGAGAGAAACATTTATGGGAAACAGTGCGGAAATCAGCATCAGCACACCGCTGAATACCTGCAATTTGCCACCTAAGCGGTGGGTTTTGCGCCAGTTTTCGTCATTACCAATGGTCCAGCGAAGCTTCATGCCCATATGGCGGTTGCGGGTAGTTTTGGGCATATAGTTGCCAAGCACTATAAACAGTACACCCAAAAACAGGGGCAGCAGCATATACATATTCCACTCTAAACCCAGCGCAGTGCAGTAAATAATACCGTTTACCAGTATAGACAAGGCCGGCATCAGCCAGTAAATAATTCTTTCGATCTTCTTATTCTGCTGAGCATGCCTTTTGTCCAGCGATGTCAGCAGCAGGCAGAGCCAGTGGATTGCCAGCAGAAGCAGCGGCATACCAAACACCATAAACGCCTTGGGCGCAGAGCCGTCGGCTGCGCCGTTGCCGCCCCAGTGGCTAACCATATTTTCCGGCAGCTGATTCCAAGTAATCACGCCAAAGAGCGCCGGCAGCAAAATTACAACCGACGACAAAATCGCCAACCATTTATACTTTTTAATCATCCTTACCTTCTCCTTTCAAGCCGCTAACCCACAGCAGAATTTCTTCCAGAACGGAAGCATTCAGCTCATAATAAATAAATTTTCCCTCCCGGGTGTCCCGCACCAGATCCGCATCCTTCAGCACCGACAAGTGCCGGGAAATGGATGCATCCGTTACAGCAAAATGCTCCGAGATTTCTCCGGCGGACATTCTGTCCTTTTTCAGAAGATTCAGAATCTCCCGGCGGATCGGGTCAGATATGGCCTTAAGCGTATGTTGCAAACCCACGGTTATTACCTCCTTTAACATTTAACCTAATTGTTAAATGTAGTATACACAAAATTCCCGCCCCTGTCAAGAGGGACGGGAAAAATTTTTTAAAAACCTGTCAAAAGCTCCAAGAGCAGGTCCACGCACTTTTCCATATCCTCCACGGGG
>JAZSKZ010000054.1:0-4233 GCA_045535135.1 Faecousia sp. | reverse complement strand
TGGCAGGTGCACACCCGGCGGCGGGGCGGCTCTACCTCACCCTTAAAGTAGGGCTTCATAGGTGCCATACCGGAGTTAATCAGCAGAAGAGAAGCGTCATTCTGGGGAATCAGCGAAAAGCTGGGCAGGCGCAGGTGCTCCTTGCTCTCAAAGAAAGAGAGAAACATCTCACGCAGTTCGTTTACACCGTAATATTTTGCCATAGGAATTACCTCCAAATAAATATAAAACGCCCCTACAAAAGTAGGGGCGAAAAGTCGCGGTACCACCCTAATTCACCGCTTACGCGGCAATCTTTGGTGCTCTGTAACGGGAGCGCCCGTCCCGGTCTCCCGGGCCGCTTGGAAGTGGCTTGCAGGCTTTCTGCCGAGGGCTTTCACCGCTCCCCTCTCGCTATGGGCCTATTTCCTGCTTGGCTTCCGCAATGCATTTGCATATCACAGATATTTTAGCACAAAACGGCATATTGTCAAGGCTTTTGTGTTAGGCCTTCCAGCCACGCCTTTAATTCGCTGCGCCCGTCCTCGCTCATCGGGAAGGTGCGTTTTTCCGCAATCTCACTTTTTTCGTAGCAGAGAGGGCCGTACCAGTATTCGACATCAATGGTACTGTTTTCCATATCCACTTCCTTGGGGGTTTTCTTTACCACCTGCGGAACAATCTTAAACCGCAAATTCCCGCAGGAGCCGGTAAAGGTATTTCCCATAGCGAATGTGTGGAGGGTGGGGACATAAATTTCCGCCATTTAGTCCTCCACCAAGCTTTCCATCTCATCCAGCAGCTCACCGAAGAGCTGAAGCGCCTGATTTACAGGCTCGGGGCCAGTCATATCCACGCCTGCGTCCTTTAAGAGGTCGATGGGGCTCTTGGAGCAGCCGCCAGAGAGGAAGCGGATATAATCCTTCACAGCCGGCTCGCCCTCTTTGAGAATCCGGCGGGACAGAGCGATGGCAGCGGAGTAGCCGGTGGCGTACTGGAACACATAGTAGTTATAGTAGAAATGGGGAATTCTTGCCCATTCCATAGCGATTTCATCATCCACAACCATATCCGGCCCGAAATACAGCTCGTTGAGCTTGCGGTACTCACTGCACAGCAGGTCTGCGGTCAGGGTCTTGCCCTCCGCCACAAGTTTACCGATAATCAGCTCAAATTCCGCAAACATCGTCTGACGGTAGAGCGTACCCTTAAACTGCTCCATAAAGTGATTGATGAGGTATGCCCGCTCTTTTTTATCGGTGGTTTTGCCCAGCAGGTATTCCATCAGCAGCGCCTCGTTGCAGGTGGAGGCCACCTCGGCAACGAAAATCACATAATCCGCATCCACGGGATTTTGGTACTTATTGGAATGGTAGGAATGGAGGGCGTGGCCCATTTCGTGGGCAAGAGTGAACTGGCTGTCCAACGTGCCGGTGTAGTTCATCAGCACATAGGGGTGGACGGATGCGCCGGCAGAGTATGCGCCGCTGCGCTTACCCTCGTTGGGGTAGACATCCACCCAGCGGTTATCGAAGCCCTCTTTGAGAATTTTGCGATAATCTTCACCCAAGGGCGCAAGGGCATCGTAAATGGTCTTTTTGGCTTCGTCGTATGGGATTTCCTTATCCACACCGTCCACCAAATTGGCATACACATCGTAGAAATGCAGGTCGGATAGTCCCAGAAGCTTCTTCCGCAAGCGGACATAGCGGTGCATTTTGTCCATATTTTGGTGGACTGCTTCAATGAGGTTCGTATAAACCGTCGTGGGCACATTGGTGCGAGCCAGCGATGCTTCCAAAGTAGAGCCGTAGCTTCTGGCATCGGCGTAGAATTTCAGCTTCTTATTCTGGGCGTCCAGCATTGCGGCAGCAGTGTTGCGGAATTTGGTAAAGCCCTTATAGAGGTTCTCGTAGGCGGATTTCCGCAGCGCACGGTCGGGAGAGCCCTGATAGGAAATATAGGTACTCTGGGAAAGGGGGTGGGCGTTGCCCTCGCTGTCTACCGCGTCTTCAAAGGTCAGGTCTGCATCGGCAAACATACCGTAAATGTTAGAGGGTGCTTCTGCCATATCCCCGGCGGCTGCCAGCAGCTTTTCCTCGGCGGCGGACAGGGTGTGTGCCTTATGGCGACGGGCATCGGTAAGATACCGGCGGTAGCGCTCCAAAGCGGGGCAGGCGGCATAGAAGCTATCGAGAGTTTCGTCGGAAATGGCCATAATCTCCGGGGTGTCAAAGCTGCAGGCGGCAGAAAGCCCCACAAGGCAGCTCATAAACTTGCCGGACATTGCCTGATAGGTGGCGTTTCTTGTGTCCTCGTCGCCCCTACGCATACAGTAGTTGGCAAGAAGGCTGATCTTCTCCTCCACCTTTTCGTTGTGGGTCAGGTAAGCGCACAGGGTTTCGCCGCTCTCCCCCAGCCGTCCGGCATAGGAAGAAAGGATTTCCCGGTCGCTCTCCAAGGTGGCAAATTCTGCCTCCCAAGCTTCGTCGGAAGCGTACATATCCGCCACATTCCAAGTATCTTCCACAGGGATTTCTTCCCTCCGCCGAATCTTATTATCTGC
This sequence comes from Faecousia sp., assembly GCA_045535135.1. Taxonomy (GTDB): domain Bacteria; phylum Bacillota; class Clostridia; order Oscillospirales; family Oscillospiraceae; genus Faecousia. The sequence goes on along the minus strand of JAZSKZ010000054.1, from coordinate 1,688 downwards.
CATGGTTAAAACCTCCAAAAGTTTTTTCTCTATTATAGCACAAGGATGGGAAAATGCAAATACTATGGTTGCAAAAATTCCCGATTTATGGTAAAGTAACCCCAATCTTTTAATTGGAGCGATTGTATGCGAAAAGAACTTAGGGGCAGTATTCTGCTTCTGCTGGCAACGGTGATTTGGGGCAGCGCCTTTGTGTTTCAGAGTATGGGTATGGACCATATCGGGCCCTTTACCTTTCAGGCGGTGCGGTGTCTGATTGCCACGGCAGGCTTGCAGCCCATTATTTATCTGTTTGACCGAAAAAAGGCAGACGGCAAGACCTTTCTTGCCCGTTGGCGGGATAAAACCCTGTGGAAAGCCGGCGCTCTTTGCGCTATTCCCCTCTTTATCGCTGTGAATTTCCAGCAGGTGGGGCTTGTGGATACAGAGGCCGGAAAGGCCGGCTTTCTCACGGCGATGTACATTGTGCTGGTGCCGGTGCTGGGTCTTTTTATCGGGCAGAAACTGCGGAAAAACATTCCCATCAGTGTACTTTTGGGATGTCTTGGACTTTACTTTCTCAGCTGGGCAGGCGTAGGCAGCTTTCGTCCCGCCGACCTGCCGCTTTTGGGCTGCGCCCTCGCCTTTGCCTTTCAGATTCTGCTGGTGGATAAGTATGCAGGCAGCATTGACCCCCTACGGCTCAACTGCGTCCAATCCTTCCTTTGCGGTGTGCTCACCGTCCCCTTTGCCATTTGGGAGGGCGGCTCGCTGCGCGGTATCGTGGATTGCGCCGTTCCTCTCCTCTACACGGGTTTTCTCTCTATGGGCATTGCTTACAGCTTGCAGATATTCGGGCAAAAGTACTTAAAGCCTGCCCCGGCGGCGCTGATTATGAGCTTAGAGTCGGTGTTTTCTCTGCTGTTCGGCTGGCTTTTGCTGGGGGAAACCCTGTCGGCAAACGAAACTATCGGCTGCGCCTTCGTCTTTATCGCCGTCATTCTCTCCCAACTGCCGGAAAAACAAAAAGTATAATAAAACTCGCAGGGGCGGCCGTTGGCCGCCCCTGTTTTTTGTTATTCTATTTCCAAAATTCTTGTTACATGCAGGTTGTCATATGTCTTGTAGGGGGATGTGTCCTTGATATCATAGGCAATGTATATCCAGTAATGTCCGCCGGTGGTTGTATCGTAAGCCAGCGTATCCATACCGGAGGATTCACTTCCTGCCGGAATGCCTATCAGCGCCACAAGCTCCGGGATGGTCATACCCTCCTGTACCTTTTTCATATTGGACTCTGTGGTCCGGCGAAAAGGAAAGGTGTGAACTTTCGTAACGCACCGTGTTCCCGGGTCTATTTCCACCACCACATTTTTCCCGTTCTTATCCGTGAAGAAGAAATACCACATATAAAAGAACATCTTATCATATTCCGGGTGATTGTAGAGTTCTGTGTCGCGCATTCCTATGGTTATTTCCTCTGCGGAAAAGCTTACCTTCTCAATAGGCTCTTTTTGCAGAAGGAAAATTGCCAGTGCCACCGTCAGAACAATAAGGATGATGCAGACGGGAATGATGATTTTCTTTCGCTGCATACTGTCCTCCTATTTCTTATCCTGCGCAATCAGGCGCTTCATGGCTTCAATGCCAACGGAAATGGCGGCGGAGGTGTCCTCCACCATGGGCATAAAGAGACCTGCCTTTTCCCG
>JAZSKZ010000136.1:0-4925 GCA_045535135.1 Faecousia sp. | reverse complement strand
CCGGATTACCCTTGACGGCAAAACTACCCGTGCAGTACGCAGACTCCGGGCTTCTGAGGAGACTGTGCGTCTGCGCCGCCGGATTTTGCAGCAAAGCTATTACTTGGCGGCGCTTCCTCATCTGTCTGCGCCGCCTCCTTGGGGCGCACTGGCCGGGGTTCGGCCTACCAAAATTACTACCAAGCATCTTTTGGAGGGCGGCACGCCGGAAAGCGCCGACGCCCTGTTGAAAAACACATATTATGTAAACCAAGAGAGAAGAAAGCTTGCGCTGGATTGCTCGATTTCCACGGTCCGGGCAGTGAATCTCTTGGAGGACCGGGATGTTTCCCTCTATGTGGGCATTCCGTTTTGCCCCACCCGGTGTACATACTGCAGCTTTGTCAGCCGCACCGTGGGGAAAAATTTAGAGCTTTTGGAGCCTTATTTGGAGGCGCTTTTGCAGGAGTTGGAGGTAACCGGCCGGCTTTTGCGGGAGTCCGGCTTCCGGGTGCGCACTATTTATATGGGCGGCGGCACACCCACCACCTTGTCTGTTTCCCAAATGGGACGGCTAATGGAAGGAATTTCCCACCATATTGACCTGTCCCGATGCATAGAGTTTACCGTGGAGGGCGGCAGACCGGACACCTTAAACCGGGAAAAGCTGGAGCTGATTCGCTCTCTGGGAGCGGACCGTATGAGTATTAACCCCCAAAGTATGCAAAAAAATGTTCTGCGCGCCTGCGGCAGACCCCATACCCCGGAGGATGTGGTTTTGCGGTATCACGAAGCGGTGGAAGCAGGCTTTGCCGGCATCAATATGGACCTGATTGCAGGACTGCCTGAGGATACGGTGGAGGGCTTCTGCCGGTCTTTGGACGATGTGGCGGCGCTGCGGCCTGCCAACATTACGGTGCATACGCTGGCCCTGAAAAAAGGTGCGGACTTATTTGAAAAACGGGGGCAATTACCCTCTTTTTCCCATGTTTCTCAAATGGTTTCTTATGCGGAAGATACCCTGCGAGCCCTTGGCTACCGCCCCTATTATCTCTACCGGCAGAAATATATGTCCGGCAGCTTTGAAAATGTAGGCTGGAGCCGGGATGGGATGGACTGCCTGTATAATATCTATATGATGGAAGAAATCCACCCCATTATCTCCTTAGGCGGCGGTGGAATGAATAAGGTAAATTTGCCGGGTGGGGGATTGCAGAGATTTCACAATCCCAAGTTCCCGGAGCAATATATTGAACAGCTCTCTGGTGTGCTTGCCCAAAAAGAAGAGCTGTTCGACCTGATGAAAGGAAGCGGTTAATTTGGATACGCTGATTTCCAATGCTACCATTGTAACGATGAATGAAAAAATGGAGGTGCTGTTCGGCGGCTTTATTGGTATTGCGGACGGTAAAATCTCCTACATAGGCAAAACCGCTCCGGAGGGCCAGCCGAAAACCATTATTGACGGTACAGGAATGGTGGCGATGCCCGGTCTTGTAAATGCCCACACCCATTTATCAACTACCGCTTTGCGCAGCTACTTAGACGATGTGAGCAGCAGGGAGGCGCTTTTACAGCTTCTCCAAAAGGAAGCAAAGATGGACTCTAAATGCGCAAAGGCCTCGGCGCTTTTGGGCATTGCGGAATGTCTGCGCTTTGGTATTACCTCTGTGTCTGACCTTTATTACTACCCGGATGCGGTGGCGGAAGCGGCGGCAGAGACGGGCATTAAAGCCAATGTGGCGCTTTCTGCCAATCGTTTTATCGACGAGAGCGAGGAATTTGATTTTGAAACCGACCCTCAATGCAAGGAGCTTTGCCGGGTGGTGGAGAAATGGAATGGCTATGACGGCGGCAGAATCCGTATAGATTGCGGTATTTATGGGGAGTATACCAGTAATTACCGTTTGTGGGAAGGTCTGGGCGCTTATGCGGCGGAGCAGAAGCTGGGAATGCAGCTGCATTTAGGTGAAACGGAAGGGGAAAATGGGTCCTGTATGGACCGCACCGGCCTTTCTCAGGCGGAGCTGCTTTCCTGCCACCGGCTGCTTTCCGTGCCTGCTGCCGCAGCGGACTGCGCCTATATGGAAGAGGAAGACAGAAAGCTTTTGGGTGCCAAGGGTGTTACCGCCGTGGCAACCCCCATCGCCGCAATGAAGGCCGGAAAGGCTGCAACCCCCATCGCCCAGTGCGTAAAGGCGGGGATGAATGTGGCGCTTGGTACAGGCGGCGCAGTGGAATGCGGCAACTTAGATATGTTTGAAGTAATGCGCTCTGCGGCCATGGCAGAACGGGTTCGTGGCGGCGATGCAGATGCTCTGCCGGCACCTGCCGTGCTGATGATGGCAACGGTATGTGGCGCACGGGCGCAAGGCAGAGCCGGGGAGACCGGTATGCTGAAAGTGGGAATGGATGCAGATATCATCCTTGTGGACTTCTCTGCGCCCCATCTGATGCCCTGCCATAATGTGCTGTCCTCTTTGGTGTTCAGCGCCAAGGGCGGAGATGTGGCGATGACAATGGTAGATGGCAAAATCCTCTACCAAAACGGCAATTTTCCTACCATCTACCTGCAGGCGGTGGTGCAGGAACTGACCGAGTACGCCATCGACCGGCTGTTCCGGGACGGAGATTAAGGAGGGGCTATGTCGGAAACAAGCAAAAACAGCAAGCAAAGCTTCCTCCACGGCGCGGCCCTTCTTGCCTTCGCAGTGGCGGTGGTGAAGGTCATCGGCGCACTGTATAAAATCCCCCTAAAGGGCATTATCGGCGATCAGGGCTACGGGTATTTTACTACGGCCTATGATATCTACTCTGTTTTACTGATGATTTCCACGGCAGGTCTGCCCATTGCTACCAGCCGGCTGATCAGTCAGGCCAATTCCCTCGGCAACTACAATCAGGTGCGGCGGATTTACAATACCTCCCGGGCGGTTTTTCTGGGGTTGGGAGTTTTTAGCTCTGCCGTAATGATGCTGGGCTGCCATTTGCTGGCAGATACGATGGGGCAGCCCGATGCTTGGACCGCTATTTTGTGTCTGGGTCCCTGCGCTCTGTTTATGGGTATCATATCTCCCAGCCGGGGCTTTTTCCAAGGACAGGGCAATATGCGCCCCACCTCCCGCTCTCAGATATTGGAGGCGGTGGTAAAGCTTGTGGCAGGCTTAGCACTGGCGTACGGATTGATGCGGCTGACCGCTAAGGTGCATTTGGCGGCGGCAGGCGCAATTTTTGGTGTTACCATCAGCTGTGTGCTGTCTGCCGGCTATCTTGCCACTAAGGTACAGAAGGCATACCGGGCGCTTCCTCAAAGCGGCGATACGCCGGAAACCTTTGGCGCTACTGCCAAGGAGCTTTTGAAGGTGGCGGTGCCGATTACCATCGGTTCTGCGGGACTGCAGCTGCTTACGGTGATTGAAACCGGCCTTTATATGAACCGGTTGGTGGAGATTCTGAACGGAAATCGCTATACATCTCCGCTCATTGATCTTTTGCGTCAGCAGGTGGGGGAGAAGACCCCGGGGCTTACCGCCCAGGAAATCAGCTCCCAGGTGGCGGCCAACCTAAAGGGCATTTACAACTTTGCCCAGACGATTTTCAATATGCCCAGCGCTTTTATTATTCCCATCGGCACCAGCGCTCTGCCGGCTATTACTGCCCAGCTGACGCTGAAGCAGGATAGGGAAGTGCGCGCTACGGAAGAATCCGGCGCTCGGATTACAGGCCTTATTTCGCTGCCCTGCTCGGTGGGACTTGCGGTGCTGGCAGAACCGGTTATGGCCCTTTTGGGTGGCTATACCGGACTAAAGCTGGAGCTGGCGACCCAGTTTATGTGCCTTTTGGGGTGCAGCATATTTATCTATGCCATTATTCAGTACACCAATATGGTGCTCCAATCCCATGGCTATGCCCACGTGCCGGTTATCAATATGCTGCTGTCAGGTGTGGTGCGGCTGGTGGCGGTATATGCCCTTGTGGGCAATCCCCAAATCGGTATTCTGGGTGTACCTATTGGAACACTTTTGTGCTATCTGTGCATTTCGGTACTGAACATAGCGGCCATCCGCCGTTGTGTGCCCCAAAAGCCGGCGCTTATGCGCAATCTTCTGCGGCCGCTCATTTCTGCGGCGGTAATGGGTGTGGCGGTTTTCGGCGCACATTGGGCAATGAAGTTCCTTTTGCATATCCACAGCCGGGTGCTTTTGTGCGGTGCGCCCATCGCCTTGGGCGGTGCCGTTTACCTCGTTATGGTGGTGCTGACCCGAGCCATTACCGCAGAGGATTGCAAACTGCTGCCAAAAGGGGAGAAAATCGCTAAATTTTTGGGAATTAAGTAAAAAAACCCTTGCTTTTTTTCCATAAATATGGTAATTTTAACTTGTAATTCTTATGAAAAGAGGTAAACCACTATGAATAAAGCAGAACTGATTGCAGCTGTAGCCGAGAAGGCCGGTATTACCAAGAAGGATGCCGACCGTATCATCGCCGCTACCTTTGAAACCATCGCCCAGAACATGGCTAAGGGTGAGAAGGTTCAGGTTTCCGGCTTTGGTATTTTCGACGTAAAGAAGCGCGAAGCTCGCACCGGCCGCAATCCCCGCACCAAGGAAACCATCGAGATCCCCGCTTCCACTCTGCCCGCTTTCAAGGCCAGCAAGACTCTGAAGGACGCAGTTGCCAAGTAAATGCGACTGGATAAGTACCTGAAGGTTTCCCGCCTGATTAAGCGGCGCACGGTAGCCAACGAAGCTTGCGACAACGGTCGCATCAGCGTCAATGGCAGAGTGGTAAAGGCCAGCTATGAGGTCAAGGTAGGAGACCGGCTTGAAATCTCCATGGGCCCCCGTACAGTGGCGGTGGAGGTGCTTCAGGTGGCAGACAATGTGCGCAAGGATGATGCTTGCGCAATGTACAAGGAAATATAAGAAAAAGGATGTGCTATGCAC
>JAZSKZ010000150.1:0-4322 GCA_045535135.1 Faecousia sp. | reverse complement strand
GTGATGACCGGGTATTTTACCGCCGCAAACCGTATCACCACCCTTGCCGCTGTAGAGGTAGCGGAGCAGTGCGTTTCTATGGCAGTAACCATGCTTCTTCTCCGTTTCCGGGCAGACGGCGACCCGGCAAAGGCCTGCGTCTGCATTGTTTTGGGAAGCGGGCTTGGAAATGTACTTACCTTTTGCGTGCTTTCCTTTTTGCGGTATCGGGAGCACTCTTCCCGGGGCAGCAGAGTTCCTGTAGCAAGTCGGCTTTTAAAAATCGCCGTGCCTTTGGCGCTGGCAGATGACTTAAAGGCCGGCATCTCCACCACGGAAAACCTAATGGTCCCCAAGCGGCTTGCCCTCTACGCCGGCACGCAGTCGCCCCTTGCCGCCTTCGGTACGGTGCTGGGAATGGTGTTTCCTGTACTGATGTTCCCCGCCGCCATTCTCTACGCCCTTGCGGACCTGCTCATTCCCGAGCTTGCCCGATGCGCCGCCGCAGGCAGCCGCCGCCGTATTCGGTATTTGGCGCTGCGCAGCTTGAAAGTGGCACTCCTTTACGGGCTTTTATCCGGGGGAATCCTGTTTCTTTTATCGGATTTTCTCTGCCTTTCCCTTTACGGCAGCCCGGATGCCGCCCACTATCTGCGGCTGTATGCACCCCTCGCCCCTATGCTCTACTGTGATGCCATCACCGATGCTATGGTGAAAGGCTTGGGGCAGCAGACCGCATCTGTGCGGTATAACATCATCACCTCCACTATGGATGTGGTGCTTCTTTTCATTCTTTTGCCCCATTTTGGAATGGACGGCTATTTCTTCAGCTTTCTCATCACCCATCTCATAAACTTTCTTCTGAGCCTCGGAAGACTCAAAAAAATCGCCAAGGTGCGTATTTCTCCCGGCGTTCCCCTTTTGGCTTTTGCCACCACGGGGGCAGCGGTGTTTCTCTCCGCTATCCCCCGGCAACCGGTCTTTCGCTGCGTTAGTTTTCTCCTGCTTTTAGGGAGTCTTCTCACACTTTTCGGTATTGTGGGCAAGGAAGATACCCTATGGCTGAAAGGTCTTTTAACGAAAAAACAAAGCGGTTCTAAGTGAACCGCTTTATCTTTTATAATTCTTTCAGAATTGCCAGCAAGTATTCCCAAAGCCGATTGGTGGAGGCAATCTCCAGCTTCTCCCGGCTGGTGTGAATATCTTTCATATTGGGGCCGATGGACACGCAGTCCAAATCCGGAATTTTCTCGCTGAGCAATCCGCACTCCAAGCCTGCGTGGATGGCCACAACCTCCGGGGCTTTGCCGTACAGCCGCTTGAAGTTAGCTATCATCCGCTCCCGTAAAGGAGAGTCTTTACGGTACTCCCAAGCGGGGTAATCCCCCATTTCGCTGTACTCAGCGCCGTAAAACTCCGCCAGTTCCTTCAGCTGGTTGAGCAGCGCCCGCTTTTCCACATTTACGCTGCTGCGCACCGCAAAGGTAAGCTGCAAAGCCTCCTCCAAGCGCACAACGCCTAAATTCAGGCTGGTCTGTACCAAGCCCTCAATATCCTCGCTGAAGCTCTGCACGCCGTTGGGGGATGCAATCAGCAAACCGATCACCTTAGCCGTATCCTCGGTACTGAGGGCATTGCCGCCCAGAGCATCCACATCGTCGCCCCGGATAACCGCATTGGGCTCGTCGTACTTCTCCCGGATTTCTGCCTGCAAGTCCTCTGCAATTTTGTTGATCCGCTCCAAATGGGTGCCCATTGCCACCATAGTAGCCTGCGCAGTATGGGGGATGGCATTATCCTTGGCGCCGCCCTGCAGCTTTGTCAGGCACAAGGGCATTATTTCCTGCACTCTGCCCATAAATTCGCCCAAAACCTTATTGGCATTTGCCCGGTTTTTGTGAATTTCCACACCGGAATGTCCGCCCTGCAAGCCTTCCACGGTCAGGCGAATACAAGGTCCGTATACTGCATGGCGCGCCACAGGCAGGCGAATCGTGCCTCTTGCGCCGCCGGCGCAGGACACAGTGAAAACGCCCTCGTCCTCAGAGTCCAGATTGATCATCATTCGGCCCTTGAGGGAAGACAGATCCACACCTCGGGCACCGTCCATACCGGTTTCCTCATCTACGGTGATAATCACCTCCAGGGGCGGATGGGGAATGGTTTTGTCAGACAGCAGTGCCATAGCCATAGCCACCGCAATGCCGTTGTCGCCGCCCAAGGTCGTACCCTTTGCAAACACATATTCCCCATCGTGGGTTACATCCAGACCGTCCTTTTCCATATCGATCGGGCAATCCTCGTCCTTATCGCAGACCATATCCATATGTCCCTGCAAAATCACAGGAGGATGGTCTTCGTAGCCGCAGGTGCCCTCTCCGAAAAGCAGCACATTGTTAAATTCGTCCTGCACATAGGCAATCCCGTGCTCCCGGGCAAATTCGCAGAGAAAATCGCTGATTTTCTTGGTATTTCCCGAGCCGTGGGGAATGTTGCACAGCGCTTCAAAACAGGCAAATACCCGCTGAGGCTTTAATCCCGCCAATTTCACAGCTTCCATAAAATCTCCTTTACTTGGAAAAAAATGCGATGACGGTATGTCATCGCACTTTTCATTCATCAGATCAAAACCAAAACCAAGGTCAGCACAGCCCACGCCAGTGCAACCCACTTGGTAGCGGATGCCAGCTTCTTGTTCAGGTTTGCGCTCTTGGTCTTGTTCAGGTAAGAATCGTTGTTACCGGACAGAACACCAATGCCGGACTCCTTGCCGGACTGGAACAAAACAACCAGAATCAGTGCGATGCTGGCAAGTACCTCCAACACAGTCAAAACAATCTTCAAAGGACCCATTTTGTTACCTCCTCTCGCCTACAGTTCAAAACCGCATAAAGCGAATTATCGTCATTTTTCCCATTCGGGTGCACAATCGCCCCGATATTGTACCATAAGGGTTTGAAAAATGCAAGTATTTTCAAATATTTTCCACAATTTTATTTTGTAACCCAGTTGCCGGTGGCAAGGCAGGTCAAATAGGCGTTGATAAAAGGATCCAGTGCGCCGTCCATCACCGCATTAACATTTGCGGTTTCGCAGCCGGTGCGGGTGTCCTTAACCAAGGTATAGGGCATAAAGACATAGTTACGAATCTGGCTGCCCCACTCAATCTTCTGCTGCACGCCCTTAATATCCGCAATGTTTGCCAAATGCTCTCGCTCACGGATTTCCACCAGCTTACTGCGAAGCATCCGCAGACAGGTCTCCTTGTTCTGGAACTGGCTGCGCTCGGTCTGACAGGAAACCACAATGCCGGATTTGTGAATCAGCCGAACAGCAGAAGAGGTTTTATTAACCTTCTGACCGCCGGCGCCCGAGGAGCGGTAAACCTGCATTTCGTAATCTTCCGGGCGGATTTCAAAATCCTCAGACTCATCCGCAATTTCGGGAATCACTTCCACCGCGGAGAAAGAGGTCTGCCGTCGGGCATTGGCATCAAAGGGAGATACCCGAACCAGGCGGTGTACGCCGTTTTCTCCCTTTAAGAAACCGTAGGCGTTTTCGCCGGACACCAAAATGGTCGCAGACTTAAGGCCGGCTTCATCGCCCTCCTGATAGTCCATAATCTGGTAGGTGAAGCCGTGGGACTCGGTCCAGCGTGTATACATACGGTACAGCATCTGGCACCAGTCCTGTGCCTCTGTGCCGCCTGCGCCTGCCTGGAAACTCATAAGCGCATTGTTTTTATCGTAATTGCCGGTAAGCAGCGTTTCCAGCCGGCAGCTTGCCATTTCCTCGGAAAGAGCAGCAAAGCCCTCCTTCAGCTCCTCCAGCATAGAATCGTCGTCCTCTTCCTCGGCCATTTCGCAAATGGTCATCAGGTCGTCCCAGCTATCGGCCATTTTCTTATACCGCGCCAGCTTGTTTTCGCAGGAACGGGCCTTCATCACAATCTGCTGACTCTTATCCGGGTTATCCCAGAAGCCGGGTGCTTCCTGCATTGCCTGATAGCGCTCCAGCTCGTTGCGCAGACCCTCCAAATTGAGAGAGTTTGCCAACTCATCCAGCGCAGGCTTTATCTCCCCCAATTTCTGCTTATATACATCAAATTCAATATTCATAGATTATCCCTCACAAGACCATACTATCTCATTTTGGGTTATTATAGCCCATTTTCCTCCAGATGTAAAGAGGAAGTGAAAAAATACAGTAAAAGAGCGTGTCGAAACGACACGCTCTTTGGCTTAATATTTGTCTTACACCAGCTCGATAACTGCCATCTCAGCAGCATCGCCGCGGCGGGCGCCGGTACGAAGTCGGATCGTAGCCATGTCGTTCTGTGAGCC
>JAZSKZ010000141.1:0-20546 GCA_045535135.1 Faecousia sp. | reverse complement strand
GTCTTCCTAAGACCGCTTGGCCTCCGACTTATTCCATTATTGGTCTTGCCCGGGAGTCCGCTGCTGCATTCGGTTTGCCCCTGCGCCATCATACCCCCGTTGTAAAGGGCAGCGACGCTGGCTCTATGTACGAAATGCTGGACATTGAAGTCCCCGCAGAGGAGCTATGTAACCGCTACACCGCCCGTATGGTAACCAATGTAAAGATCGGTCCTTCTCCCAAGTGGATGCGTCAGCGCCTGCGGGCAAACGGTGTGCGGCCTATCAATAACATCGTGGACATTACCAACTATGTTATGCTTGAGTACGGTCAGCCTATGCACGCCTTTGACTACCGCTATGTAGGTTCCGGAAAAATTGTAGTCCGTGAAAGTACTGAAGGTGAAACCCTTACTACCCTGGACGGAAATATTCGCAATCTTACTCCCGGAATGCTTGTGATTGCCGACGGGGAAAAACCCATCGGACTTGCGGGCATTATGGGTGGCGAGAATTCTGAAATTGTGGACGATACCGTTACCGTTGTGTTTGAATCCGCAAACTTTAACGGCACCTCTATCCGCAAGACCGCTCTCGCCCTTGGTATGCGCACAGACGCCTCTGCAAAGTTCGAAAAGAGTCTGGACCCGATGATGACTGTACCTGCCGTAGAACGGGCGTGTGAGCTTGTAGAGCTGCTTGGTTGCGGCGATGTAATGGACGGAATGGTGGATATCATCAACTATGTGCCGGAGCCTGTAACGCTTCCCTTGGAGCCGGAAAAGATTAATGCCCTGCTTGGTACCAACATTTCCCGTGAGGAAATGGTAAAGTATCTGAACCTGTTGGAAATCCCTGTTGAGGGCGACACCATCTGCGTTCCCTCCTTCCGTCCCGACTTGTGCCGGATGGCAGACATTGCAGAAGAAGTGGGCCGTTCCTTCGGCTACAACGAGATCCCCACAACTGCTCTGAAAATTGCAGCCCGTGGCGGCTATTCCCCCGTTATGCAGCTGGAAGCCAAATGCGGTCAGGCTTGCCGTGCGCTGGGCTACAATGAGATTATCACCTATTCCTTTGTATCCCCCACTATTTTTGACAAAATCCGTCTGCCTGAAGAAAGCCCCCTCCGCAAGACCCTGAAGATTCAAAACCCCCTAGGCGAAGACACATCCATTATGCGGACAACCGCCCTGCCCTCTATGCTGGACATTCTCTCCCGGAATATGGCATATCGCAACAAGGCCGTACAGCTTTATGAGCTGGCAAAGGTGTATCTCCCCGTGGAAGGTCAGGCGCTTCCCCGTGAGCCTAAGTTCATCTTGCTTGGCTGCTATGGCGAGAACTTTGATTTCTTCACACTCAAGGGTGATGTTGAAGCGCTCCTTTCCGCAATGCGGATGAAAAAGGCCGCATTTACTGCCGACTCTACAAATCCCAGTTATCATCCCGGCCGCTGCGCTGCCATTACCATTGACGGTGTGCAAGTGGGCAATATGGGTCAGATTCATCCCCTTGTGGCAGAGAACTACGATATGGACGGCAGCATTTACTGCGCAGAACTGAATTTCGAAGCTCTGCAGAATGTTCAGTTGCCTGAACCCACCTACACTCCCCTGCCCAAGTATCCCACCGTTACCCGCGATCTTTCTATTGTCTGCGACGAGACTGTTACGGTTGCAACGGCTGAAGCCGTTATTGAAAAAGCCGCTGGAAAGCTGCTTCGGGATATTTCGCTTTTTGATATTTACCGTGGCACCGGTGTAGCTGAAGGCAAAAAGAGCCTTGCCTTCTCCCTTTCCCTTCGTGCCGATGACCGCACCCTTACCGACAGCGATTCTGAGCAGGTTATCAGCAAAATTCTCGCTGCTCTGGAAAGTGAGATCGGCGCAGTGCTCCGATAATTTGAATTTTTTTCAGTTTGGGTCTTTACACCCCGGAAAAAATAGGCTATAATAACGAAAATGTAACCAAGGAGGTCAGCACAATGACGGAAAATACGATAAAATTTACAGTTCCCACCGACGATAAAGAAAATATGCGTCTGATTCTCCAGAGCGTCTTTGATGCGCTCAGCGAAAAGGGTTACAATCCTATCAATCAGATTGTTGGCTATCTTCTTACGGAAGACCCCACATATATTACCAATTACCGCAGCGCCCGGAGTTTAATCTGCAAGATTGACCGGGACGAGCTGTTACGGACCTTGGTACAAAGCTATCTGTTTGAGAAACACTAATACTTTGGAGGCTTTTGCCACCGCAAAAGCCTCCTACCATTTTAGGAGGTTATTATGGCCGAGGAAAAGAAAGTACTGACATACAAGGGTCATCCCCTTATGCGCAAAGACAACCTGATTTACTACGGATCTATGGCAGACAGCCACATTGTTATGCTTCAGATTCTGGAGACCGAAAATGTTGGCGGTGAGGAAATTGCAAAGCGTGTTTCTGTTCAGCTCCAACTGACCGATCCTGCTGCAAAGCCAAGAGAGCGTGTTGTAAAGAAGGGCGAAAAAGCCGGTCTTTATACCGCTTTGGACTTTGGATGCGTGTGGCTGGAACGGGCGCTTGCCGGTAAATAAGAACTTTATTTTTTGCGTCGGTAAAATTTACCGACGCAAAATTTATACCTTTTTCTATTGCTTTTTATCCTTACAATGGTATAATAATGGCAGCTAACAGCAGATGGAGGAATCTTAAAATGGCAAACTATGTTGGGCGGTATTCCGCTGACCCTGAAGGTGAAAATCCAAGACGGCGACCCAAACCACCAAAATGGAAAACCATACTCAAATATTATGCCGTTCCGATTGTTCTCGTTATAGCACTAGTTGCAGTAATTATCGCAATGATTACAGGAATCACCGGGTGTGTTAACGGAAATTCTGTGGCCAGTACCGGTGGCAGCACCACAACCCCAACTACAGAGCCCACCTCTGAGCCTACCACTGAACCTACCACAGAGCCTACGGTTTCCCAGAGCGAAGTAGATGCAGCTGCTGCGGTTTTGATTAAGGAAGCTGACTTCCTTGCTGCAGGTTATGATTACGACAAAGCAATCGAAATTGTTTCCGCATTTGAGCATCTTGACCGCTCCGAAGCAGCAAAACAAAAGCTTGCCGCTTATCAGACTGCCAAGGCAAGTGTAAAGAGATATGAGAGTATGGACACCATTACCCATATCTTCTTCCATTCCTTGATTGTGGATACAGACCGCGCATTCGGAAAGGGCAGCTATCAAAAGGGCGGCTACAATCAATGGATGACTACTGTAGACGAATTTAAGTTCCTGCTTAATTCTATGTACGAACGAGGCTTTGTGCTGGTTACTCCCTATCAGGTAGCCTACGAGGTTACAGACGAGAACGGTAACGGGAAATTCGTTGAAGGCGACATTTACCTTCCCGAAGGCAAAAAGCCATTCCTCATGAGCCAGGATGACCTGAACTACTACGGCAATATGATAGCCGACTCCGATGCAGGCATTAACAGCACGCCGGTATTTGCATCCAAAAAAGGTGACGGTTTTGCCCATAAGCTTATCATTAGCGAAGACGGAAAGCCTACCTGTGAATATATGGACAAGGATGGCAATATCCATGTAGGCGAATATGACCTTGTGCCCATTTTGGAAGCCTTCATTCAAGAGCATCCCGATTTCGCCTACAGAGGTGCTCGTGCGGTGCTGGGTGTTACCGGCTATGAGGGTGTATTCGGTTACCGTGTGAAGCCTTCTTATGCAAAGAATATGACAGCGGAAGCTTACGCGAAGGAAGTGGAAGGCGCTCGGGAAATTACCCAATGCTTAAAGGATAACGGCTGGATCATCGCAAGCCACTCTTACGGCCATCCCAACTACTCCTACCCCCAAATTAAAGATCCTAACACAAAGGCATCCCGTATTGCGGCGGATGTAGCCAAATTTAAAGAACGGGTAGAATTTGTAATTGGCGAATGCGACATTATCATCTACCCCCACGGCGCAGACGTTGCCGGCAACGAAAACTACTCCCTGAATAACCCCTCCTTCAAGGTCCTTTACGAGGCAGGTTACCGCTATTTCTTCAACGTAAACAGCAGCGACTACTGGGTACAGATGGGCGAAGATTACTACCGCGGCGGGCGCAGAAATGTGGACGGCTACCGTATGTGGTATCATCCCTACAAGCTGGATGACCTGATGGGCAAAAAAACAATTCAGTACTACGATAAGAACAAAAATCTTGTAGAGAAAGAAGTAAGCGAAGCATTCGATGCCGCTCGTCCCTGCCCCGTTCCCCAAGTATAATACGTTATGATAGCAGCCCACGGCTAAAACCGTGGGCTGTTTCTTATATTTTTCCACTTTTCGCACATAATAGGAAAACAGAAAGGTGGTTATTATGGGAAAACACAGCTTCATTCCGAAAACGCCCCCGGTTATTACCGCCTGGGCAAGTGTTGCCGGCAAAAAGGAATCATTGGGCCCGTTAAAGGCCACATTTGACTTAACCGAAACAGACACCTATTTTGGTCAGAAGACCTGGGAGCAGGGCGAGCGCCATATGCAGGAAAAAGCTTTAGAAATTCTGGCTAAAAAGGCAGGAATTACAAAAAAAGATTTTTCTCTCGTTTTTTCCGGCGATCTCTTAAACCAGTGTATTGGTTCCTCTTTCCCTCTTCGAAACACACAAATTCCCCATTTAGGGCTTTACGGTGCCTGTTCGACTATGGCGGAGGGATTACTGCTGGGTACAATGGCCGTAGGCGGCGGTTTTCTAAACAGGGTAGTTGCTATGACGTCATCTCATTTTGCATCCTCTGAACGACAATATCGCTTCCCTCTTGGTTATGGTGGGCAAAGACCGCCCACGTCTCAGTGGACAGTAACAGGAGCCGGAGCTGCCCTGCTTTGCACCGATGGCGTCGGACCGCGGATAACAGCCTGCACAATCGGCACAGTAACAGACCTTGGAATCAAAGATGCAAACAATATGGGTGCTGCCATGGCACCTGCGGCATTGCAAACCATTCGTACCCATTTTGAAGATCTGCACATCGGGGAAGAGGAATATGATCTGATTGTTACGGGAGATCTTGGGCAATTAGGAAAAGAGATTCTGCTCACGCTGGCGCAGAAAGAAGGCTTACCGCTGGGTGGCAAATTGGCAGATTGTGGATGTATGGTATTTGACAATATAAAACAGGATGTTCATTCCGGCGGCTCGGGCTGCGGATGCAGTGCCATTACCCTTTGCGGAAAGCTTCTAAACGGATTGCATAGTGGTAAATATAAGAAAATATTGTTCTGCGGCACAGGTGCACTTCTCTCCCCCACATCGGTTCAGCAGGGACTACCCATCCCTGGTGTTTGCCACGCTGTTGCCATCTCGGGAGGTTAATATGGATTATTTGAAAGCATTTATGTTCGGCGGTCTAATTTGTCTAATCGGTCAGATTTTAATTGATAAAACGAAACTTACACCGGCGCGGATTTTGGTATCTTATGTGGTAATTGGTGTAATTTTGGGTGCTGTAGGTATCTATAAACCATTTGTTGACGTTGCCGGAGCAGGCGCAACCGTTCCCCTGACCGGCTTTGGTTTTAACCTATCTAAGGGTGTTAAGGACGCCGTGGATGAAAGCGGTTTTTTGGGGATATTTACAGGGGGATTCAAATCCTGTGCAGGTGGTATTGCGGCGGCTATATTTGCCGGTCTTCTTGCCGCTATTATCTTCAAGGCCAAGGATAAATCCTGAAATTTAGGGCATAGTAATGTTGCGGCACAGCCGTAAATACAACGGGAGGTTTGTGTTATGGCAAATCAGAACAAGAATCAGAACCAGAATAACCAGAATCAGAATCAGAACCAGAACCAGAACAATCAGAACAGCCAGAACAAGACTCGATAAAAAAACGCCGAAGGGATTTCCCTTCGGCGTTTTTTATAAAACAGGCAAATCTTTACCAATGTGGAGAAAATAAAGCGTTGCTTTTTTTATAGGCTTCACGAAAATACGGGACAGCGCTTCTGCATAGGCAAGAATCTGCGCTTTGTACCGATTAGCAACTTCTGTGAGGGTTTGATCCGTTACATAATCGGTCTTAAAGTCAACAACCGTTATGCCGTCCGGCTCGATAACCGCACAGTCCACAACACCTTGCAGGAGAATCTGCTCCCCGTCCGGGCCGTCTGTCAGGATTGAGAACTTAAATTCCCGCAAAATCTCATTATTGCTGGTAATCCACCTGCCAAGCGCAGAAGAGAAGAACGCCCAAAGATGCTCCCGGTTAATCACCGCAACCTCTTCCGCTGTGAATACGCCCTTACCGCACATTTCCTGTATGGCAAGGTCAAGCTCTTCCCTATTGGCACAGCATTTCGGCAACAAATACTGCAACGCCTTGTGCATAACCGTACCGTAGGTTACAGAATCCATCCTCTTTTCCACAAAAGATGGCTTTCTGAGGGGGAAGCGGTGCTCACGCACCTCGGTATGCTCCGCAGCTTCCCTATCCTTCTCCCGACCTTTGAGCTGTGTTGCCGTTTCCTTGGAGGGCGTTAGGGTTGCCTGCTTATAGGGATAGGAGAAAGCTAACTTGCGGGACATCTCTTTCACAATCAGCTTTGCGTTACTCTCCGTTTCCAGACTCGCTTCAGTTGCTACAATACTCACCGCAGCATCGGCCTTTCGTACTTCAATACGCCAGTAGGGCTCTTTTATCGTAAGCTTATCCGGCCTGCCGCCGATGGCAAACAACTCCCCTGCTTCTATACGCCCCATTGCCGTCTGCAGCACCCAATCGCCCATAGAGGAAACCTCGCTTGTGAGTAGCTCCCTGGGAGAATAATCTTTCCGCTGTGCGATATCACTGAGCTTCTTCCCCAAGCAATTGGAGGCATATGTCATAATCAGGCTATCTTTCGCCCGCGTCATAGCCACATAAAGAACACGCAATTCCTCAGAAATGCTGTCTTTTGTCTTTTTGAGGGCAATCGCCCGCTTGGCAACAGAGGGATACCGCACACGGTTGCCTACATCAAAGCAGGTGAGGCCAAGTCCCAGCTTCTTATCACACAAAACCGGGTCCTTTAAGTCCTCCCGGTTGAAGGCTTTAGACAATCCACTTACAAACACAATGGGGTATTCAAGACCTTTTGACTTATGAATACTGGTAATCATCACAGAATCACCGGAGTTTCCACCTTCAATTTTTAAGCCGCGGCCTTCCAGTGCATCCAAATAGTCTAAGAAACTGCGCAGATCCCGTCTGCCCATATTTTCAACTTCTGTGGCAAGCTGAAGGAAGGCTTCTATCGCTTCACCATCACCGGTTGCTTTAAACACACTTTCAATCTGTGTCAGGCGAAGAATTTCGGTCAGCAATTCCGACACCGTACCTAGCCGTGCTGCCTGCCGAAGACTATTGAGAACAGAAACAAATTCCACCACTCTTGTGGATTCATCCCGCTCCAGAAGTGTGAAAATCGGGCACTTTGTATCCTTTTTCCGAATTCCGGCCATCTCGTCTGCCGTAAAAGCAAACAATCGACTCATCATCGATGCCACCAAGGGAATATCCTGCAGCGGATTATCCAACGTTTCCAGCAGCGCACGAAGAACCTGAACCTCTTCGGTTTGCAACAAATCCTGGTCCTTGCCAAACTGACAGGGTATCCCCCTTCGCATTAACGCATAGGCAAATTCTCCTCCCACAGACGCCGGAGAACGGAGCAACACCGCAATATCTCCGGGCTTGGCAGGACGGATAGTTTCCCCATCCCGGACGGTATGATTGCCATCCAATATTTTGGATATTTCGTCCGCAACAACCTGGGCTTCCTCAAAATAAGTATCGGAATCCACATCTATGGCATAGAGAGAAACTGCAGGTTCGCTGGCGGTTGTTTCGCCGAGACCAGAAACAAGCTGTTCATCTTCCCCGTAATATAAGCCGCCAACATTAGGGCTCATACACTCTGAAAAAACATCATTCACGCCGGACAAGACACCGCTGACCGAGCGGAAATTCGCTGAAAGAAGGACCTTTGCACCCTTGTCGATTCCCTCATCGGTAGGTGTAAAAGTGTTGTACTTTTCCAAGAAAATTCCCGGGTCTGCAAGACGGAACTGGTATATGGACTGTTTCACATCGCCGACCATAAAGGAGTTTTGCTTTTCATCGGTCAAGGCTCTAAAGATGGCATCCTGAACCGCATTGGAGTCCTGGTACTCGTCTACCATCACCTCTATGAACCGTTCCCCAAGCTCTCGTGCTGCGGCGGTAATCTGTCGACGATTTTTGCCCCACAGCAGATCAAGGGTTTTGTGCTCCAGGTCGGAAAAGTCCATAATATGCCGACTGTTCTTCACCTGGGTATAACATTCGTGGAATTTTTCCACCAAATGCACCAATCCTCGTACAGCCGATACATTCACGGCCAAGTCTATAAGGAGGTTATCATTACTGGTTGCAAACACAGCAAGCTTTTCTCTAATAGTATCCTTGCAGGCGTTGCGGACTGCCTTGATCTTCTCCTTCGTCATAGGGTCCGCTTTTTTTGTAAAGGTAAGCGTGCCGAATTCGGGGATGCCGAAATTATGGATTTCCTCCCAAGTAGAAAGTGAGGCAATATCCGCAAGCAGCTGAAGTGTTTCCCGCAGCAAAGCGACAGGCTTTTCCATATTTCCGTCTTTTTCAGCTTCCAGGATTGCTTGTGTAATGGCAGCGGAATGCAGTTTGCAGGTTTCCTTCAAATCCTCAATCAGATATGCGCCCCAAGATGTTTGAGAGATGTCAGTAATGTTACCGCTCTGCCAATCAGAAACACAACCGGAGAGCCATTCATCCGGGTTTAGATGACAGCGCGCGCTGCGATATACATCCTTGATAATTTCAGGCACCAAACGGTCATCTCTGCCAAAGCCCTGAGAATCCACGAAGCTTCTGAAATCCCTATCCGTTCCAATGGCGGCATAGGATACTTCCAAAAGCTGGTCAAGCACCTGATTCTTCAATTGCTCACACTCATTTTCTTCTGCAACACGAAAGTCCCCAAAAACATCCAGCATATAGCCGTTTTCCCGGAGAACTTCCGTACAAAAGGCGTGCACAGTAGAGATTTTAGCCAAGTATAACCTTTGCAGCTGGTGCTGCAGGTGGCGGTTTTCCGGCATTTGGGCAGCAAGGGTGGTTATCTTCTTGGCAATCTTCTCCCGAAGCTCAGCTGCGGCAGCCTTCGTGTATGTAATAATCAAAAAATCATCCACATTGGCAGGCGCTACCGGATCGAGAATGTATTGCATTAACCGCTCGACCAGCACTCTGGTTTTACCTGAACCGGCAGCTGCGGAAACAAGGAGATCGCCGCCCCGATAGGATACTGCTTTTTGCTGTTCTATTGTCAATGTATCAGCCACGGTGCTTCATCTCCTTTTCTATTTCTTCCCAGAAACGGTCTGCCTTCATTGCCTGATACTCCCGCCTACCCGGTACATCCTCCGGGTGGCATACCTCCCCGTAGGGGCAGTATGTACAGGCATTATGGTAGCTTCCACGAGTATAGGGATTGGGCGTGATATCACCGGCAGAAATCGTATCCACCATTTGAGAAAGCAGCTTAAAAATATATGCCTTCAGCATTTGGAATTGTTCACGGTCTGCAACAGCGCCGGAAATCGTGCCATCCTTTTTCGCTACGCAATCCAACCGCTGTGCTCCATCCTCCGGCTCCATCGCAAAAAGCACTTCCCGGTCATTTAATAGGAGGCCTTTGCGTTTCCATTCCCGCAGGCGCATTGCAGCGGCATCCTCGTCAGATACGGCGTTATCAGTCCCCACAATCGGAGCTCTTGCCGGGAAGTATTGCACACCAGCAGGAACGGGATTCTCGCCAAGGATTGCACCTCCGCCCTGCTCTAGAGCAAATAAGTAAAGGAGCATTTGCAGCCCGATTCCGTTAAATACATCACAGTAATCGAAGCTTTTCCGGCCGGTTTTATAGTCCACAACACGGAAATAATTCTGCCCGCACTCACGCCATGCATCCACTCTGTCTACAAAGCCTCGCAGCTTTGCGCCGATTTCAGCGCCCTGAACGGAAATTGCCGGCATTGCGCCGCCATCTCCAAAATACACCTCAAAATCCTGAGGTAAGAATCGGCTTTGCCGCAGCTCGTCCCACAATTCCCGAACGACCATTTTAAGTTCAACAGAATTCCGTTCCAGCAAGTAGGATATCCGTTGTGAATCCAGCGCAGAGAAGTGCGAAGCAATATAAGTGTTGGAGTGATGCATAGCGATTTCCAGCACATCATCCTCCGTACAGCTTGCAAAGCCACCCTTTTCCATTACATCCCGGGCTGTCTTTTCAAGCACATCGTGTACATATGTGCCGTACTCTGCCGGATCGACAGTAATCGGTTTTCTCTCCCGGGCACGGATGCCGTATTGTAGGAAATACCGCATTTTGCACTCTGCCAACTTGTCCACCTGTGATGCAGACAAATATAACATATTTCCATACAGTCCACGGACATTCTCAGGGCCGATATTGCCGTAGCTATAGGTCGTCTTTTCCTGAATCCGGCGGTAGTCCTCACCCAATCCAAGCGCATCCGCTTCAGATCCCATATC
Organism: Faecousia sp.; assembly: GCA_045535135.1. Taxonomy (GTDB): domain Bacteria; phylum Bacillota; class Clostridia; order Oscillospirales; family Oscillospiraceae; genus Faecousia. Next base: position 9,947 of record JAZSKZ010000141.1, on the reverse strand, counting down.
CTGGGAAATAAGGTAGGATGCCATCTCTGTGTTATCTGCAAGAGGAAGATATCTTACCGGCTTCTCCCCGCCGGATACTTCGCAGAGTCTGCGGAACAGGAATGACGGCTGTCCGTCAGGGCAGAATGCCCGGACCGTTTCCCTTGCACCACAGAATACACCGTAGATTTCAGAAAACTCGATGGCAAGTCCGTTCATTGCGCCGCCGGTCAGAGGCACACCCATATTACGAAGGCGGGTGCGTTCCTTATCGGATAGGACACCGGCAGTACTTCCGTAACCGGGCATACTACCCTCCTGCATACCCAATACAATAAGGTGTTTTACCTCTTGGCATCGCATTGCGCTCACCGGGCCGGCTGTTACCGCATCCAGTACGGGCGGTATCGTTCCCACGTCATACTGGGACAGCAGTAAATGCAAAAGGCGGGTAAAGGTATCACTATCCCACGCTGTTTCGCCCAGCGCATCATACATCTGCTCCAGCGCAGAAATCAAAATCTCCCAAAGCTGATGTACCACTTGTGCACTTCGGTTATCGCCAATTCGTTCAAAATACTCAGAAAGGCTCTCGAGGCGGTCTCCTAAATGGATATCCTCAATAAAGGTATAAAGTGCCTGTACATAAACAGCAAGCCTATCTCCCTGACGGAAGCTTTCACGCAATTTAATGAGGGGCGTCATCACAAGTGCACGCAGTTCGTCCAGCTCCTCTAACCGTGCACGGCTTTCCGCTGTCCATTCTCCATTCAAACCATCCGGATGATTTTCAAAGGGTTTTGTCCACTTTAAGCCTGAGATACTCCAAAGAATACCGTAATTTTCCAGTCTGTCGCACTCTGAGAGGCTTAGGGGCGACAGCGCACTGCGAAGATAACGGAAGACATCCTTCTGCAAAAAGCCATTAAGCGCGGCATCCAGCGCCGCCATAACAGTATGAATCAGCGATCTATCCAAAATACCTTCCGTTCCAGAAAGGTAGAGCGGGATTCCGTATTTTGAAAATGCCCGGGAGAGGACCCTGCGGTATTGCCCTAAATCACCGCACACAATGGCGATATCCCGATAGCGGGCACCGCCCGCAACCAGCTCTGCCACAGCATTGGCGGCAGCGGAAGTTTCATCAAATACTGTTCCGCCGTGGAATGTAAATACCTGATTTTCAAGACCGCACGGGAGCTTTCCCTGCAATAGCACACCGCTTAGCGGGAGAAGCGGCGTTTCCTCAGGCGCAATATGTAAAATCTCTGCGTCTATTCCACACTTTCTTGCAATGGACATCAGTGCCTTAGCCGTTTCTCCGGCCTTCTCAAAGGCTATCACATCAGTGCCGGGTTTATCGCAGTTAAGGCTGACAACTACTTTTGCGGAAGTAGAAATCAGGTGTGCAAGAATCTCCATATGCTGCAGTGTAAAGTCAGGAAATCCGTCCACATAGAAAACATGCTCCTCACCAAACGAACAGTCCTTCAACCGCTCCAAAAGCACCGTCATCTGGTCCCGGGGGTCTCGTTTTCCCCGGTTGGTTATGGCGTCATAGCCTTCCAAAAGCAGGGAAAGCTCTTCCAGCTTTTGAGCAAAACTACCCTCTGATTTCTTTGAAGCCTGCATCAGGTCGGCAGGAGAAATACAGCATCTTTTAAATTCGTCAATGGCATTCAAAAGATCATTAAGAAATTCCGGATTTGTTTGCAGAGAACCATAGGCCTTCAGGCTTCCCCGAAGCTGACGGGCAGCAGAAGCCATCGCCACAACACGACCGCCTGCGTCCAGGCTGGGTTCTACGCCAAGCCCAGTATATTCAGACACACGGCGGCTGAGCCGGGAAAATGACACCACCTCTGCAAAGCGGCTGGCAGTATCTCCTGCCTCTTTACATAAGCGCCGTTCCATATCGTGGCTGATAAGCTCCGGGACAACCAAAATCCGGTTTCCAAGGCCGGCACGAACATCGTCAGCAACCATCCCAAGTATTCTGTTTCGGTTAGCAACCCAGTCTGTACCCAGCAAAAGCTGTAACATAGCCTCACCTCTTTGTCTTTATTAGTGTTATTATACCATAATTATACCAATTAGAAAGTCCTATTTTTAGTACATATTGAGGAAATTTTCCAATTTCCCCAACACATCCATAAAGAAGAACCGTACTTTATACTGTTTCTTCCCTGAGAGGCTACCGGATATAGAGTCTGAAAAGCCCGCACCGGCAGCTACATCCCGGAAGCCTTCCCCTGTAGCCGGCAGACACAGGGAGGGAAAAACCACGCACCACCAGTTGTGTCCATCACCATCGCCGATAGTAATTCGCAAGGAAGAATATACGCCCGCCGGAAGTGAAAAAGTATCATAATGCCGGGTATCGAAATTCTCTTTGCACAGACTTACACATATGCGGTCTTCGCTACCGTTTCTTTGAAGCACGGTACTTGCCACTTCCTGTATTCCATCCAGTTTCGTTGACAGTCGCTCCGCAGCCACCTCCATATCCTGCACGCCGGAAAGTGCAGGCTCTAAGTAGGAAATTACTGCATCCCGCACAAGGAGCTTCAGGTGCTGATCTTCATCGGAGTCAGAGTTTGCAACAACGTGAAGGCGTACAATATTTTGGGTCAGCTCCTGACGCTGCTTCTCACAATCAGAAATATAAAAGAAGCCAAAAACCAACAAAATACCAAATAGAATTGCGATAAATTTCTTCATAAAAACACCGTCCATACTGAAATGATTCCAGTATGGACGGCATTATCGGTTTTTATACAGGTTTTGCAATAAAAATCTGGGGATAATTGTCACGGAGCATATTGCAGATAACAGCGGCGTGCTCAAAGCTTTCCACGATGGCGAACACAGCAGAGCCGGAGCCTGTCATTTGGTAGCAAACTGCACCGTAGCTGTTAAAGATAGACTTAATATAGTTCATCTCCAAATGATCCTTAGTAACAATTGGGTCGAATACATTGCATACCTCAGCGCAAATCTTTCCTAAATCACCGGCAAGGAGGGCGCTCTCCATAGCCTGATGATTGGGACGGCGGCCAATGGGAGTATCGTCAATTACCTTATAGAGTGTGGGAGTGGAAACAGAAAAGTCAGGCTTACAAACAACAAAGCAGCATTCCTTTGGCATATCCGTAAGCTTTCGGAGCCGCTCGCCCCGGCCCTCCACCATTGCTGTGCCGCACAGCGTACAGAACGGAACATCGCTGCCTACCTGTGCGCCCAGTTCAGCCAACGCAAAGACAGAAAACGGATAGTCATAGTGTCGGTTTAATGCCCGCAAAACGGCAGCAGCATCCGCACTGCCACCGGCAAGACCGGCTTCCACAGGAATCCGCTTTGTAATGCGGATTTCCAATCCATCCGGTTCTTTTCCGGTAACATCAAAGAAGACCTTTGCGGCCTTCCAAGCCAAATTCTCCTCGCCTGTGGGAATACTGTCCCAATTGCAGACAATTCGCCAGGGTTCACCCGTTCCGATTGCAATTTCCAAATCATCCCGCAGAGAGATAGTTTGCATCACGCTTTTAATGTCGTGATAACCGTCAGGTCGCTTTCCCAGAACATCAAGTGTCAAATTGATTTTCGCAAATGCACATTCCTGCAATACCGTCATAATCTTCCTCCAAGGTCATTTTTCTTTATTATAACAGGATATCTTAATTTTTTCAATGGAGGATTGCATATTCTGCGTTTTGTTCGCCATACTATGCCTGTAAAAAGAACTCGGAGGTGTAAATTATGGATACAATCGCATTAATTCTTTCTATTATCGGATCTCTCAACTGGGGATTGGTTGGACTTTTTAAGTTCGACCTGGTCGCTTGGCTTTTTGGTGGACAGGATGCAATTATTTCCCGCATCATTTACACAGTGATCGCTCTTGCCGGTCTTTGGTGTATCACTCTGCTGTTCCGCAAAGGAAACAAAATGATTGACGAATAAAGAAACTCCCGGTTCAGAAGAACCGGGAGTTTTCTGTTAGCTGTTTCTTACAATTACTTTGCAGGAATAGGTCTTGCCTTCAAATGTTGTCTTTACAAACACAACACCCGGTGCAATACCCTTAATCGTATTGTTGGAAATCTTTACAATTCCATCTTTGCTGGCGACCCATTCCACATCCACACGCTCGCCATTGGAGCTCTTCAGATAAAGGCTAAAGCGATCCCAGCCAGCCTTACCGATGTACAAAGTTACGTCTGTGTGGCTTATTTTGTATGTAACTTCAGGGGCAGTAGGCTCGGGAATTCGTACAGTAACCTGACATGTGGAAACCACAGAGCCACAGGTTACGGTAATAGTCGCAGTACCGTTATTAACAGCGATAATTGTACCGTCGTCGTTCACAGTAACCACATTGGGGTCGCTGGTTGTGAAGGACAAAATCTCCGTTGTATCCTCCGGAGTCAAAGTAGCGGTAAGCTTGTGGGAACCGCCGTCCTCAATAAGATTTACAAACTGAGAGGACAGCACTATAGCGGTACAGGGTTTTCCTGTAGGAATCGGTTCTGTAGTCGGTGCAGTTGTAGGTTCAGAGGTAAAGGCAGTCGTGCCGCCAATTTCCACAGGTGGCTTTTCACTGTCGTTGTTGCAGGAGCGGATAACAAGCCCAAGTAAAAGAGCAAACAGCAGGAAAATTGCTACGCCTACAGCAATATACTTCACATACTCCTTACGAAATTCAATGCCGCTTTTCTGCTTATTTCGTCTGCGGACATTGGCTTTGCTGTACTTGCCGCCGCTACTGTAACGTTGTTCGCCAGCACCGTCGGTATCGATTCTTTTATGGGAAACAGGCGCTGGAGGAATTTCGTTACGAACACAGCCGCAAATCGGGCAGCGATCGCTATTATCGGGATAAGCCGCACCACATACCTCGCAAATAATTTTATTCATTCTACACCCTCCGATACGTAATTTCTTTTTTCTTATTATAACATCTACCGTGATTCATTACAACAGGTTTTATGTAAATTAATTGGGAAAATTTTTTAATTTTTTGTAAAAAACACAGATGCCAAAATAGATACTGCCTGTGTACAATTTATCACATAAGAAATAAATCTGCTTATCCAACAGGTTTCTATGGAATTCTTACTTTTTAATAATTTACCATAAACTATACAAAAGAAAGGGGGCAATTCTCTTGACCGTCCAAGCCAAACAAGCCATACAAGACCAATATATCTTAGGAGAAGTTTACTCGCAGAAACATGGCACAAAATGTCTTCCGGCCATTGAAAAACGTACCGGGCGCAGGTGCATCTTAAAAATATACCAAATACCAAAGAATGAAAGCATTACACAGGCAATGCTGCTTTGCGGCGCATTTGAAAATAGGGACAAGCTAAATGATTACTATAAAATGCAGGCCTTGGAACTGTGCCGCCAAGCTGCGCTTATGAATGCGCTATCGTCAATAGGCGGCTTTGCCCACTATCTAAACTGTCAACTTCTTCCTTTGGAAGATATCGGGTACTGTATTTACCTGTTATCTCCCTATGAGAAAACCCTTGCGGTGCAGTTCGAAAAAGAACTTTTCTGCCACGAAGAAATTGTCCGCCTCGGCTGCGACCTTTGTCGCAGTCTGGAAAAAGCACGGGGGGCCGGGTATCTCTACATAGGATTAAAGCCCGAGAACATATTCTGCACAGACGGTGGATATATCATTGGAGATTTGGGATTCATTCCACTGTCATCGCTTCCCTATCGTCCACTCCCCCCATCCTACTACAATGCATACACACCAGCCAGCAGCCATGATTGTTTTGGTAAAATCCCGGTGCTTTGCGATTTGTTCAGTTTAGGCCGGGTGCTTTTGCAAGCATACTGCGGCGGCAAACTTCCAAAAAATGAAATCCTGGATCATTGCCCCTTGTTTCAGACGATTCTAAAAGCATGTGAGCCGGACGGTTTTTCATCTTTGGAGCATTTTCGAGAGACCCTCACACGCTGCTGTCTGCCGTAAAAACACATTTGTTTTGCAAAAATGAATTTTTTTGTTAAAAACCCTTGCAAAATGTAGCATCAAGTGGTATACTGACTTTAATATAAAAACTGGAGGAAAAGCGATGATTTCCTTGTCCGCTGCACAGAAGTTTTATAGCTACTATTACTTTTGCCAAAAGTAATAGAGTTTTGTGTTGCCCGGACTATTTAAGTAAATTTGAGGCGCTGCACAGACTCATATCTGTGCAGCGTTTTTTTAGGAGGCATACCTATGATTGCAATATTGAAAAACGGCACAACCCAAGCGCAAAGAGACAGTTTGGTAAACTGGCTTAAAAACAGGGATATTGATGTCCACATCTCTGAAGGTAAGGAGGTTACCATTCTCGGTCTTGTGGGTGATACAAGCCGTGTGGATATTGATTTACTGTCGAGTCTGGAAATTGTTTCAAGTGTCAAGCGGGTTTCCGAGCCCTTCAAACAGGCAAACCGTAAATTCCATCCCAACGACACCGTAATTGAGATTGGCTCTGCACGAATCGGCGGTGGTAATTTCGCTATGATCGCCGGTCCTTGTTCCGTGGAATCTAAAGAGCAGATTATCGCTGTTGCACAGGCCGTCAAGGATGCCGGCGCTGATATTCTCCGCGGCGGTGCATTTAAGCCCCGTACCTCCCCCTATGCTTTTCAGGGTCTTAAGGGCGAAGGCATCCGTCTGCTTTTGGAAGCAAAGAAGGCAACAGGTCTGCCGATTATCACCGAGATTATGAATATCCGTAATTTGGATCTGTTTGAAGATGTGGACATTATCCAGGTCGGTGCGCGGAATATGCAGAACTTCGACCTTTTGCAGGAGTTGGGAAAGACCCAGAAGCCCATTCTGCTGAAGCGCGGGCTTGCCAATACGCTACAAGAGCTTTTAATGAGCGCAGAGTACATTATGAGCGAAGGCAATGAGAATATTATTCTCTGTGAGCGAGGTATCCGCACCTATGAAACATATACAAGAAACACGCTGGATCTGTCTGCCATTCCTGTGCTTCACGAGCTTTCTCACCTGCCGGTTGTTGTTGACCCCAGCCACGCAACCGGCAGAGCCGCTCTGGTGCCCACAATGGCTGCGGCAGCCGCTGCCGCAGGCGCTGATGGCATTATGGTAGAGGTTCACAACAACCCCGCCTGCGCTCTCTGCGACGGCGCACAGTCCATTACTCCTGATCAGTTTGCCGAAGTCAACCGCAAAGTACGGCAGGTTCGTGAGGTGTGTTTATGAAAGTGGGCGTTTTAGGCCTTGGTCTTATCGGCGGCTCAATTGCAAGAGCTTATGCGAAAGACGGCCACAACGTATTTGCCGCTGAACAGGATGCTAACGTGTTATCCTTTGCCCAGCTTGCCGGTGTTGTAACCGATGCGCTGAATGAGAAAACTCTGCCGGAATGTGAACTTATTATTCTCTGCATATATTCCGGCGGTGTCTGCGAATATTTGGAAAAGATGGGCAGCTTTATCTCCCCGGATGCATTGGTAATTGATTGTGCCGGTATTAAAGAGGAAGTCTGCCGCCGCTGTTTCCCCATTGCGGAAAAATACGGCTTTACCTTTGTGGGTGGACACCCAATGGCCGGTTCCCACAACAATGGTTTTAAGTACAGCCGCTCCAATCTCTTTCAGGGCGCACCTATGGTGCTTGTGCCCAGCCGCTTTGATGACCCGGAGCTGCTTAGCCGTGTGGAGGAGGCCTTGTCCCCCTGTCACTTTGGTTCTTTTTCCATTACCACTGCCGCAGAGCACGATAAAATGATTGCTTTTACCTCGCAAATGCCCCACATCGTCAGTAACGCTTATATTAAGTCCCCCACCGCATTGCAGCATAAAGGCTTCTCCGCAGGAAGTTACAAAGACCTGACCCGTGTAGCCTGGCTCAATCCTGGAATGTGGGCGGAGCTGTTTTTGAACAATCGGGACAATGTTTTATCTGAATTGGATTTCTATATTGATAGTCTTACAAAATACCGCAACGCCATTGCAAATTGCGATGAATCTACGCTGATTGCCCTCCTTGATGAGGGACGCCGCCGCAAAGAGGAGGTAGACGGATGAATACCGTAACTGTCTCGGCATCCAAAACTTATAATATTTATATTGCCGGCGGTTTAATATCCCAGGCTGGAAAGTATATTTCCGGAATTAAGGCAAACTGCAGTGTTTGCGTTATCAGCGACAGTAACGTCTGGGCAATTTACGGCAGTATACTGACTGACTCCTTGCAAAGCGCCGGGTTTCAGGTGGTTTCTTATGTTCTTCCCGCAGGAGAAGAGAGTAAAAACGGTGAAAATTACCTGAATATTCTAAATTTCCTTGCCCAAAATCACATCACCCGCTCTGATCTGATTATTGCCTTGGGCGGCGGCGTGGTGGGCGATATTACCGGCTTTACCGCCGCAACTTATCTGCGTGGAATTGCATATGTGCAGATTCCCACTTCCTTGCTTGCTATGGTGGATTCCTCCGTTGGCGGCAAGACCGCCATTGACCTTCCTGCTGGAAAAAACCTTGCCGGCGCGTTCTGCCAGCCCTCAATGGTGCTTTGTGATACAGACGCCCTTACCACCCTGCCGGAGAAAGAATTTATCTGCGGCTGCGCAGAAGTTATTAAATACGGCATCTTGTTTGACAAAGAACTTTTTGACCACTTGGAAGAAAAAGGCACTGTATTTGATCGAGAGTATGTAATTGCCCGCTGCGTGGAATTAAAGCGGGATGTGGTTGTTGCCGACGAATTTGACACAGGTGAGCGCCAGCTATTGAATCTTGGACACACCTTCGGGCATAGCATTGAAAAAAACAGTAATTTTGCCATCAACCATGGACAGGCCGTTGCCATCGGCACCGCAATTATTACGAAGGCAAGTAACACCTACGGCTATTGTGAGGAATCGACACTTGCTTCAGTCTTAAACATTCTCCGCAAATTCGGTCTTCCTACCGAAATAGACCTCTCTGCTGATGTCCTTTATGCGGGTTCACTTTCTGATAAAAAGCGCACAGGCAGTGTTATTCAACTGGTTGTTCCCAAAAAAATTGGCGAATGCTTTTTACGCCCTACTAAGGTAACAGAGCTAATTGCATTTATTAAGGCAGGTTTATAATATGGATATTACCATTTATCCCAAAAAGCTTAGCGGCGCTGTGCAGGTGATTCCTTCCAAATCCCAAGCCCACCGTCTGCTGATCTGCGCTGCCTTTGCTGATAAGCCTACAGAGCTAATTTGCAGAGAAACAAACCGGGATATTGAAGCGACCGCAGATTGCTTAACAGCATTAGGTGCCCGGATTGTACGGACAGATACGGGATATCAGGTTTTCCCGGTTATGTGTACGCCTAAGGAGGCAACGCTCAACTGCGGAGAAAGCGGCTCAACCCTGCGCTTTATGTTGCCGATTGTCGGTGCGCTTGGCGTAGATGCCGCATTTAAATTAGAGGGCAGGCTCCCTAACCGCCCCCTTTCTCCCCTAAAAGAGGAAATGGAGCGAATGGGCTGCCGTGTTTTCTTCCGGGACGAAAACACCCTTTGCAGCAGTGGAAAACTGCAAGCCGGAACCTACCGCATTGATGGTTCTGTTTCCAGCCAGTTCATTACGGGACTTCTATTTGCACTTGTGCTTTTAGATTTTGAATCCACGCTGGAAATCACAGGAAAAGTGGAGTCAAAACCTTATATCGACCTGACACAGCAGGCTCTGCGCCTGTTTCAAGCTAAAATTGACGAAAATAGAATTTGCCCTTCCCTACCCCTTTCCTCTCCCGGAATTGTGGAAGTTGAGGGTGATTGGAGCAATGGTGCATTCTTTCTTGGTGCAAATGCACTGGGAAGCAATCTTAACATTATTGGGCTGTCTGATGATTCTGTGCAGGGCGACAAGGTGTGCAAGGAAGCTTTCACAAGAAAAGAACATTTTCAGTTGTCCTGCAAAGATATTCCCGACCTTGTTCCTAT
>JAZSKZ010000104.1:0-5748 GCA_045535135.1 Faecousia sp. | reverse complement strand
CCTCCAGCACATCGAAACGCAGAGCGGGGGGCACCAGGATGCCCTGCTCGTTCAGGGTGCACTGCTCGGGGGTGAACTTGTAAGCGCCGTGGCTGGTGCCGATGGCGATAGCCAGGGAGTCACAACCGGTGCGGGTCACGAACTCTTCGACTTCCTCGGGACGGGTGTAGGAAGCGGCCTCAGCAGCAACATTGACCTCATCCTCAATGCCGGCCAGGGAGCCCAGCTCAGCCTCGACAACAACACCGTGATCGTGAGCGTACTCAACGACCTGCTTGGTGATAGCAATGTTCTCCTCAAAGGACTTGGAGGAAGCGTCGATCATAACGGAGGTGAAGCCACCGTCAATGCAGGACTTGCAAGTCTCGAAGCTGTCGCCGTGGTCAAGGTGCAGAGCGATGGGAATGTTGGGGCACTCAATCACAGCAGCCTCCACCAGCTTTACAAGGTAGGTGGGGTTGGCGTACTCACGGGCGCCCTTGGAAACCTGCAGGATAACAGGGGCGTTCTCCTCACGGCAAGCCTCGGTGATAGCCTGAACAATCTCCATATTGTTCACATTGAAAGCGCCGATTGCGTAGCCGCCGTCGTAAGCCTTCTTAAACATCTCGGTTGTGGTAACAAGAGCCATAGTAATTTTCCTTTCTTAATGCAGGAAATTCCTGCGTTTTTCGATATCATTATAACACAAACTTTCGGCTTTTCAATAGACGAAGGGAAAAATTATGAAAATGACCAATTTATGTTAGGAGGAATAGACATTTTTTGGGAAAATGTTAGGAAAAAAACGATTTACTTTTAGGTGTGGATAGGGTATAATGCTAATATATAAATTACAAGGAGTGGTATGACTATGAGTTCTTCGTTGCAGAAGGCAAGATACGCCTATCAGCCGAAATTACCCGGTATGCTGAGAAACGGCGTTTCTGAAATTTGCGTGAAGGTGGGTGAGCCCACCCAAAGCGTTGCTGACCAGGAAAAGATTCAGGCGCTGTTCCCCAATACCTACGGCAAAAATGAAATCACTTTCCAGAAAGGCACCAACACCTCTGAAAATAAAAAGCAGGTGGTGGGCGTTATCCTGTCCGGCGGTCAGGCACCCGGCGGTCATAATGTAATTTGCGGCCTTTACGATGCGCTGAAGGCCACAAATAAAGACAATGTTCTCTACGGCTTCAAGGGCGGCCCCAGCGGCCTCTTGGAGGACGATTTTATCGTATTTGACGATGATTACATCAATGCATACCGCAACACCGGCGGCTTTGATATTATCGGCTCCGGCCGTACCAAGCTGGAAACCGAGGAGCAGTTCAGAATCGTTGCTGAGGTTTGCAAAAAGCACGGCATTACCGCCATTGTGATTATCGGCGGCGACGACTCCAACACCAACGCCGCTGTACTGGCAGAATATTTTGCCGCCCATAATACCGGCGTGCAGGTCATCGGCTGCCCCAAGACCATTGACGGCGACCTGAAGAATGAGGATATTGAGTGCTCCTTCGGCTTCGACACCGCCACCAAGACCTACGCAGAAATTGTAGGTAACATTCAGCGGGACGCCAACTCCGCCAAGAAGTACTGGCACTTTGTAAAGGTAATGGGCCGTTCTGCCTCCCATGTGGCACTGGAAACTGCGCTTATGACCCAGCCCAATATCTGCCTTATCGGTGAAGAAGTCGCAGCCAAAAAAATGTCCCTTGCCCAGATTGCGGACTATATTGCCGACTCGGTGGCAGCCCGGGCAGCAAAGGGCTGGAATTTCGGCGTTGCCATTATCCCCGAGGGTATTGTGGAATTCGTGCCCGAATTTTCTGTGCTGATTGCGGAAATTAATGAGCTGCTTGCCGGCGAAAAGGCCGATGCCTTTAACGCCCTGCCCTCTTGGGAGGAGAAATACGCCTTCATTCAGGCAGGTCTTAGCAAGGCGTCTATGGTTGCCTTTGCCGTTCTGCCCCAGTCCATTCAGCAGCAGCTGTTCTTGGAGCGGGACCCCCACGGCAATGTGCAGGTTTCCCTCATTGAGTCGGAAAAGCTCTTCTCCGAGATGGTAAAGGACAATCTGAAAAACCGCAAGGCTGCCGGCACTTATAACGGCAAATTCTCCCCGCTGCATCACTTCCTCGGCTACGAAGGCCGCTGCGCTTTCCCCAGTAATTTCGATGCAGACTACTGCTACAGCCTTGGCTACAATGCCTTTATGCTGATTCAGTACGGCTTTACCGGCTATTTATCCAAGGTATCGAACCTCTCCCAGCCGGCGGAAGAATGGGTTGCCGGCGGTATGCCCATCACCAAGATGATGAACATTGAGCGCCGCCACGGCCACGATAAGCCCGTTATCCGCAAGGCCCTTGTGGAGCTCACCGGAAAGCCCTTTAAGTACTTTGCGGCCAACAGAGAAAAATGGGCAGTAGAAACCTGCTATGTTTACCCCGGCGCAATCCAGTACTTTGGACCTAGCGAGGTTTGCGACACTACCACAAAGACCCTTGCACTGGAGCAGGGCAAATAAGAAATTCAGCAGAGGTACATAACCTGTACCTCTGCTTCAAAAGAAAGGTAAGCTGTTATGGAAAAATATAACGACCTATCCCTTGTTCAGGAAAACCGATTGCCCCAGCGCGCCTACTATGTGCCCCATGAAAGTCTTGAGAGCGCCCTCACCGGCGAAAAGCAGAAGGCGGGCGCCTACTGCGACCTGAACGGTACTTGGAACTTTACTTACTATGAGTGTCCTCAGGACCTGCCTGAGGATATGGCAGCGATTGTATACGATGCGACTTTGCCTGTGCCCTCCTGCTGGGAGTGCTACGGCTACGGTCAGATTCAGTATACCAACAAAAACTACCCCTTCCAGTTCGACCCTCCCTATACCGAGGCTTTAAACCCGGTGGGCGTTTACAGCCGCACCTTCTCGGTAAATGCAAAGGGGCAGAAGACCTATCTGGTATTTGAGGGTGTCAGCAGCTATTTTGAGCTGTATGTGAATGGACAGTATGTGGGCATGAGCCGAGCATCCCGCTGCCAGTCGGAATTTGATATCACTGCCTTTGTTACAGACGGAGAAAATCTGCTGACCGTGGCGGTATATACCACGAATGTGGGCAGCTACTTGGAGGATCAGGACCAGTTCCGCTACCACGGCATTTTCAGGGATGTATATACCCTGACCCGCCCCCAAAACCACATCCGGGATATTTATCTGAAGCCCCAGATGTCCGGTAAGGTGGACTTGGAGGTTACCTTTACAGGCGAGCCCCAGCCCTATGAGTTTTACATACTGCTGCCCGACGGAAGACGGGTGAAGTCCGTGGAGAATCCCAAGCTGTGGTCTGCGGAGAAGCCCAATCTTTACGATGCGGTAATCGAGTGTAACGGCGAAGTGATTCTCCGCCGCATCGGCTTCCGTTCTATTGCGGTAAGCCCCTTGGGTGAGCTGATGATTAACGGAATGTCCGTCAAGCTTAAGGGCGTAAACCGCCACGATTCCCACCCGGAATTCGGCTGGTGTACCACCCGGGAGCATATGATTCGGGACATCCAGATGATCAAGCAGAACAATATGAACTGCATCCGTGGTTCTCACTATCCCAACTACCCGGAATTTGTGGAGCTGTGCGACAAGTACGGCATTTATCTGGTTGCGGAATGTGATATCGAGACCCACGGCATTGACTACGCCGTCGGTATGCGTACCATCGCCGCCGCCAAGGAAATTGTGGACAATCCCGATTGGCTGCCCCAAATGATGGACCGTATGGAGCGGCTGGTGGAGCGGGACAAGAACGCCCCTAGTATTATCTTCTGGTCTTTGGGCAACGAGGCGCAGTTTGGCGAAAACCATGTGAAAATGGCAGAGGCCACCAAGGCCCGGGACAATACCCGCCTCATTCACTACGAACATGCCGTGTACCCCAAGAAGCATTGGGGTGCGGATCAGCCGCCGGTACATAAGTCTATGGATATGATCAGCCGGATGTATCCCCCCGTATGGGCAGTAGAGGTGCAGGGACAGCTTACCGATGATCCCAGACCCTATTTCCTGTGCGAGTACTCCCACTCCAACGGCTTAGGCCCCGGCGACCTGAAGGATTACTGGGATGTGATTTACAGCTATCCCCGGCTCATCGGCGGCTGTGTTTGGGAGTGGTGCGACCACGGCGTAACAAAACGCCTGCCCGACGGCAAAACCGCATTCCTTTACGGCGGCGACCACGGAGAGTTCCCCAACGACGGACACTACTGCTGCGACGGTCTTGTCCAGCCGGACAGAACGCCCTCTACCGGTCTTATGGAGTATAAGAAGGTCATCGAGCCGCTGGTCATTCGCTGGGCGGACGAGCGTTGCGGCATTGTGGAGCTGGAGAACCGCTACGATTTCACAGATTTAAGCGAGTATGCTTTCCGCTATCAGCTTCGTGTGGACGATACGGTTACCGAGCTTGGAAGCTTCAGTGTTTCTCTCAAGCCCCACGAAAAGAAGAATATTACCCTTTCCTATACGCTGCCGGAGAGCTGTAAGCTGGGCGCATATTTGGAAATTTATATGGACCAGGCTACAGACACCCTGTGGTGCAAGGCCGGGCACAACATCGCTTGGGCGCAGCTTGCGCTGCCTGTGGCGGTGGTAAAAGAAGAAAAGAAGGCTTCCTATCCCGAGAGTGTGGAAAAGGGCAAGCGTTTTATTACCGTAAAGACCGCAAAATATGTGCTGACACTGGACACCGCAAGAGGTATGCTGGTTTCCGTCAAGACAGAGGGAACAGAGTGCCTGACCCGTCCGGCAGACCTTATTTTGTGGCGCGCCCCCATCGATAACGAGGGCAAGGACGCCGAGGCTTGGCGCAAGGACCATGTGCAGGCTTCCTACTTTAAAGTCCATAGCTGGGAAGCTGCCGAGGAGAAGGATGGCTACATTGTTACCTTCGATGGCGTAATCGGCGCAAAGAGCCGGGTGCCTATCTACTTTGCAAAGCTTACTTATCGCTTTACCGACTTGGGTGTGGAGATTTCTGCCCACGCAGAGCTCAGCGATAAGCTGGCACGGACAAAGACCGACTTTAATGACACCGAGCCCACCGGCGGCGGCTGGAAGTGGATGGCAGAGATTAACGAAGTGCCCCGATTCGGTATGCGCTTCTCTCTGACAAAGGATTTCGGCGACCTGCAGTATTTCGGCAAGGGCGACCGGGAGTGCTACATTGACTATCAGGAGCATGCCAAGATGGGCGTATGGTCCGGCAAGGTGGCAGATGAGTACGAGCCTTATATCTTCCCGCAGGAGTGCGGAAACCATATGTACGCCAAGTACGCAGAGCTCTCTACCGGGGAGAAAACCGTTCGGTTTGCGGGTGAGAAGCCCTTTGAGTTCTCGGCGCTGCCCTACACCGTGGAGGCGCTGGACAAGGCAACCCATACCTTTGAGCTGCCCCAGCCCCACAGCACCGAAGTGATTGTATGCTATAAGAACCGTGGCGTTGGCTCCGGCACGCCTGGCATTAAGCTCATCGACAAGTATAAGGTCAGCGATAAGGTGATTGACTTCAGCTTCACTTTGGAATAAGAAATGGAAAGACGCTTTCCCGTTTGGGAGAGCGTCTTTTTCTGTTGGTTGACCAAAGTTAACCCCCGGCTCTGCCGGGGGCAAAAAAATAGCTTATAGCGAGGAGTAAAGTAGACAAGAAAAAAGCTCCCCATTATAGTAGAAGTGGTTTGCCGACCACACAACTACCATAATGAGGAGGTCTT
>JAZSKZ010000114.1:0-22931 GCA_045535135.1 Faecousia sp. | reverse complement strand
AAAAATCAGATGCAAAAATGGTCTTATAAAATTCCGATATACGCAAGAGCTTGCAGAGTATATAATGGATGAGTTTTCAAAAAAAACTACATATGCTTTTTGCGCATATTATCGTGAGCATAAAAAGCTGTAGGGACAAGGGGACGGTTTGCGTGAACCCTATTGAAAAGTAGCAGACCAAAATGTGCAAAAAAATCCGTGCAAAGCATAGTCCCGACGAGCAATTGGCTACATTACCCCATCGGCACCATCGAGTGGGAATAATCTTACAATAACAAAAATTCTATAGCAAAAGCGGAGTGAAAATCACTCCGCTTTATATTTTCTGCGAAAGTCGGTGGGGGACATTCCGTTTAAGCGTTTGAAGGTACGGCTGAAATTGCTGTTATCGGAAAATCCGCATTTTTCAATGATCTGCCCAATGTTGTAGTCGGTTTCAGCGAGCATCTGCTTGGCGTTTGCCATACGGCAGGATTGCAAATATTCCATAGGTGAAGCGCCGGTCGCTGACCTGAAACGATGAGATAGAGAGGAGATGCTTAGGCTCTGCTGTTTTGCAAGCGTACTAAGGGTGAACGGTTTTTGGTATTCGTTTTCAAACTGCCGTTTTATCGTCGCAACAACATCATCATAGGTATTGTCAAAATTTATGGATGTGCATCTGTAAACAGTAATCAGCAGCTGCCTTACCAATAGCTGTTCCATTTCGTCTGCAAGCTTTGAGGTGTTGTGATGTTCAAATAAAATGCGCTTAAAAATATCTGTAATTTCATCCATATACAAAGGAACATGGATGATGTTGCAAAAATCAGCCGGGCGGTCGGTCAAAAGGGAATATACGGTACTTTTTTGGTTTACAACATCCGGGTCAATGTGTAAGACGAATCGCTCATATTCATCAGAGCATTCCACAACCGAATGGTTTTCATAACGGCTGAAAATTGCAACATCACCTTGGGTTGCACGGAGTATTTTGTCATTTATGCAAAAATCTACCGTACCCTTTACGATAAAGATAATTTGGTGGCAGTCGTGAAAATGGGGATGTTTTGAGAGTGGTTCTGCTGAATGATAGACAGTTTGTATTACGGCTTGCATCTGATCCTCTCCTTTTATCTACATTATAGCAGATTGTTTTATATTTTGCAAGATTTACATATTTTTAAGCAGTATTCACATAGCACACCCAAGGCGGTTGTTTTATAATGTAATAAAAGGAGGGGTCTTATATGGCACACAAGGTATACACAACCCTACAAGAATTTCATACACAGAACGAGGAACTTGGCACGGCGCTTCCCTTTGCCCAAGATGCGGGGGTGCTTAATACACCTCTTGCGGTAGGTAACAAAACGGTACTGAACCGCCTTGCCTGTCAGGCCATGGAGGGCTGCGACGGCACAGTTGACGGAAGTCCCGATGTACTCACAAAGCGTCGGTATGAACGGTTTGCAAAAGGCGGTGCGGGCCTGATTTGGTTTGAAGCCACCGCCGTTTTGCAAGAGGGTAGAGCAAATCCCCGGCAGCTGTACATTACAAAAAATAATCTGGACGATTTTAAACGGCAGGTGGAGACCATTAAGGAAACGGCTCTGCGGGAAAACGGCTATACGCCTGTGGTGATTATGCAGGCCACCCATTCCGGCAGATATTCCAAACCTCAGGGCATCCCTGCCCCCCTGATCGCCTATAATAACCCCATTTTCGAGAAGGACAACCCGATTGCGTCGGAACGTATTGTTACCGATGACTATCTTGACCGGGTAGGCGAAGCGCTTGTGCAAGGTGCAGTGCTGGCAGAAAAGGCCGGCTTTGACGGCGTGGACATTAAGTGCTGCCACCGATATCTTAACAGCGAGCTGCTGTCTGCTTATAACCGCCCTGGCAAATACGGCGGTTCTTTTGAGAACAGAACGCGACTTTTAAGAGAAAGCGTTCAGGGCGCAATTGAAAACTGTTCTAAGGATTTTATCGTATCCTCCCGGCTGAATGTATACGACGGCTTTGCCTACCCCTATGGCTTTGGCGTAAAAGACGACGGCAGTCTGGATTTCGACCCCACAGAACCGGATATGCTCATAAAAGCGCTTTATAAATTGGGCGTAAGAATTCTTAATATTACTATGGGCAACCCCTATTTTAATCCCCACGTAAACCGCCCCTACGCCCAAGGCGGCTATCAGCCCCCGGAGCATCCTCTGGAGGGCGTTGCTCGTATGCTGGAGGGGATTGCAAAGCTGAAAAAGGCTAACCCCGAAATGGCGCTGATCTGCTCTGCCCTGTCTTACCTGGGCGTTGCTGCGCCCAATGTAGTGGCGGCTTATATTCAAAACGGCGGCTTTGATGTGGCAGGCTTTGGCAGAACCATTTTTGCCTACCCGGATTTTGCAAAGGATATCCTTAAAACCGGGGCTATGGATAAGAATAGAATCTGCATCTGCTGCTCCAAATGCACGGAAATTATGCGAAAACCCGGCGGCACCCCCGGTTGCGTTATCAGAGACAGAGAAGTATATGCGCCTATCTACAAAGAACTTTGTATAAAGGGGTAATTCGTATGTTTCAAAAGTGGGCAAGCGAAAATAAAGTATCCGACTTTTCGTTTTCGACCCGCCTTTTTCCTAAAGCAGACGATCGTGGGTTTTGGGAAAAAGGTATTTATGAAGCCTATGTAAAATATGCGGAAGGCTATCTTAGCTGTGAATGGCCGACCGTCAGAGCTTCACAATATATCGCATTTCAGAAAGATGGTAACCGTGAAGCACAGGAAAAGTCCCACTTTGCCCGTCGCAAAGCACTGCTGACCCTTTTTATCGGGGAGCTGAAGGAGCATAAGGGCAGATTTTTGCCCGATATATGCGATGGCATTTTTGCTATTTGCGAGGAAACCTTTTGGGGTCTTTCGGCCCATGTTAAAAAGACAGCTCCCGGGCAGTCCTTGCCGCATTTTGGGAATCCGCATATCGATCTGTTTGCCGCAGAAACGGGTGAGCTTTTGTCGGTTATTTATCACATTATGTATGATGAGATAAAGGACTACTGCCCCGAGCTTCTTACCCGTATGGAATATGAACTTGACCACCGTATCATTAAGCCCTATCTCACCCGTACCGATTTTTGGTGGATGGGTTACACAAGGAAAGCGGTCAATAACTGGAATCCGTGGATCATCTCCAATGTGCTGACAGTGTTTTTAACCATGCCTCTTGACCGCAACATACTTAATGAGGGTATCGAAAAAATGATGACCGAAATACAGCATTATTATAGCCGTATGCCCGATGACGGTGGCTGCGATGAAGGTTGCAATTATTGGGCGTTTGCAGGGGGCAAGCTGTTTGCTTTTTGCGACCAGCTTTATATTGCAACTGACGGCAAAATAAATCTGTTCAACGACCAAAAGCTTAAAAACATTATGCACTACGAGTGCGTGGCCTTCATCGGCGGCCCCTATTTTGTCAACTATGGCGACGGAAATGCCAAAATCAACGTCTATGACACGCCGAATCTTTCTTATGCGCTTTATGCCTTCGGCCTTCGTACAAATGAGCGCGAATACTGCAGCTTTGTAGCGGGTCTGCGGGCAGCTTCTGATGAGAAGTCCTATATTGCCCGTGCCGGTGGTGTGAAAGCCACGCTGTGGTCGTTGATCTTCGATGCGGATATGGCCGCACAGGACAAATATACGCCGAAGGGCTCTTATGTTTTGCCCGATCTTCAGCACGCATACCTGCGCAACGGAAGGTGGTTCTGCGCCTTAAAGGGCGGCCACAACGGCGAAAGCCACAATCACAACGATGTAGGCAGTTTTATGGTATATTGTGATGATGCGCCTGTGATCGTTGATGCAGGCTGCGGCACATATACCAAATTTACCTTTTCCCCGAAGCGTTATACCATATGGACGATGCAATCGGGATATCATAATCTGCCTTCTATAAACGGAATCGAGCAAATGAACGGACAGGAATTCAGAGCTGACGGCTTTGAAGCCGATGGCAATACTGCAAGCGTCTCATTTGCTGCAGCCTACCCCGAAACAGCGGGAGTTCTAAATATCAGGAGAACCACCCAGGTTACCGAGCAGGGTGTTACCGTTTGTGATTGTTTTGCGTTTGCAAACGAAACGAACACTATCGAAGAACATTTCATGACATTGTTAAAGCCCGAAATTACCGAGCAGGGTGCTGTGTTGGGCGAAAAATACCTACTGAAAACCGATTTGCCAATAAAAGTAGAATACAAAAGTTTTGACGGCGATCAGAAGCTTATAAATGCTTGGGACTGCGACGGGGTTTACCGCATTATTATGTGTGCGGAATGTGGAAAGAACACTTCTTTTGAATTTGAAATAAGGAGACTTTAAAAATGAAAACAGCAATCGTAACAGGCGCTGCTTCCGGCATCGGTCTTGCCGTGGCAAAAAAGTTTTTGGCAGAGGGCTATGCAGTTTATGGCATGAGCCGGCGGGACGAGTCTCCCATTACTCACGAAAACTTTCATTACATACCCGGTGATATTTCTGTGGCTGCCCATAGGCAGCGTTTGGTGGAAGCAGTGGAGAAAATCGATGTGCTTGTAAATGTGGCAGGTGTTGCGCCTAAGGTTCGGGCAGATCTGCTGGAAATGACCGAGGAAAGCTACGATTATGTGCTGGACATTAACCTGAAGGGCACACTCTTTTTAACCCAGCTGGCGGCAAATAAAATGAAGCTTGCCGGCAGCGGCTATATCTGCAATATTTCTTCTATGTCAGAATATACAAGCTCCACAAATCGGGGTGAATACTGCATCTCCAAAGCAGGACTTTCTATGGTAACCAAGCTCTTTGCCGACCGGCTGGCGGAATATGGAATTATGGTTAATGAGGTGCGCCCCGGCATTATTGCAACGGATATGACCGAAAAGGTCAAAGGGAAATATGATGCGCTTATCGAAGACGGCTTGTTACCCGTCAAGCGCTGGGGAACGCCTGAAGATGTGGCAAATGCCGTATGGATGCTGTGCAGTGGCAATTTACCCTATGTTACAGGTCAGGCCATTGATGTTGACGGTGGATTCCACATTAGGAGATTATAATGAAGATCCATACTTATGATTGTATTGTCATCGGCACAGGCGCAGCAGGCTACAATGCCGCCTGCCGTTTAAAAGAGTTCGGCGTGAATGTGGCCATCGTTACGGAAGGCGTAAATTGTGGCACATCCCGCAACACAGGTTCAGACAAGCAGACCTATTACAAGCTGGGTCTTTCCGGCGACAGCCCCGATTCTGTGCACAAAATGGCGCAGAATCTGTTTGACGGTGGTTGTGTTGACGGGGACAATGCGCTTTGCGAAGCGGCGCTGTCTGCCCGTTGTTTTATGAATCTTTGTGAGCTGGGCGTGCCGTTTCCCCATAACCGCTATGGGGAATACATTGGCTATAAAACCGACCACGACCCTTATGAAAGAGCAACCTCCGCCGGACCCCTGACATCGAAATTTATGACAGAGGCTCTGCAGAAAAAAGCCGAAAGCCTGGGCATAAAAGTATTTGATGGTCATAAGGCGGTAAAATTACTGAAAGACAATGACCGTATTTGCGGACTTCTTTGCCAAAAGGAAAAAAAGCTTGTGGCTTTCCGCACGCGTGATATAATAATGGCAACAGGTGGTCCTGCGGGAATTTATGCGGACAGCGTATACCCTGTGTGCCACCACGGCGCAACGGGTCTTGCAATAGACGCAGGCGCCAAAATGCAAAATCTTGCCCTTTGGCAGTACGGTCTTGCATCAATAAACCCCCGCTGGAATGTATCGGGCACTTATATGCAAGTGTTGCCCCGATTCGTATCCGTGGACAAAGACGGCAACGAATATGATTTTTTGTGGGATTACTTTGCCGACAAACATCACGGGTTGTCCCTTGTGTTCTTAAAGGGCTATCAATGGCCCTTTGACCCGAAAAAAGCTGAGAGCGGCTCATCGCTCATCGATATGCTGGTATACGGTGAATGTGTGGAAAAGGGGAGGAGAGTCTTCCTTGATTTCACCAAGAACCCATTTGATATCGATTATTCCAAGCTGTCCGAAGAAGCATATACCTATCTGAATCGAGCCGGCGCAACCTTCGGCAAGCCCATCAACCGCCTTGAGAAAATGAATGCCCCTGCCATTGAGCTTTATAAAAGCAAGGGCGTAGACCTGCATTACGAATATCTGGAAATTGCTTTGTGCGCCCAGCACAACAACGGTGGCATTGCCGTTGATGCCTGGTGGCAGACCTCCGTAAAAGGTCTTTTCGCCGCAGGAGAGTGCGCCGGCACCCACGGTATTTCCCGTCCCGGCGGCTCTGCCCTGAATGCGGGGCAGGTTGGCTCGCTTCGGGCGGCGCAGTATATTGCAGCCCATCCCGGTGCGCCTGTGGACGAAGAAGCATTTTGTAAAATTGCTTCTCAGGTTGCAATCAAGCCGGAAAGTGATGCAGATACCCATATCAAAAAAGCTCAGCGTCGTATGAGTGATTACGCCGCTGCCGTACGCAATCCTGAAAAAATCAACGAAACGCTGAATATTACTCTGGCAGAGCTGGAGGAAGCCACTGACCCTGATGTAAGGGATGTGCTTTTAACCCAAGGCGCGGTGCTGACCGCTATGTCCCAGCCCAATACCGACTCCGAAAAAGTGCAGGAGGTGGTATGGACGCAAAAGGGCTTTGAAATCACCGCAAGGCCGGTTCGTCCTATCCCGCAAGAGGATGCGTTTTTTGAAAATGTCTGGCGAAATTACAGAGAAAATAAAAATGTTTATTAAGTGGATATGAAGATGAAGTATCTGCGTTATCGTCAGCATCAAAGAAAAGGTGAGGCTGTCCATTTATGATCACAAAACTTCTGCTATACAAAATTCTGCAATTATTTTTGATGATGGTTATCGGCTTTGTCCTCGCCAAAGGCAAAATCATCAAAAGCGAGCAAAGCGATGTTCTATCCAAGCTCTGTTTGTACCTCTTTATGCCTCTGGCGATCATCAATGCCTTCTGCTTTGAGCGGACAAGTGCCATGACCCAAGGTCTGCTCGTGGCCTTTGCTTCAGCCATTTTGATGCATATCGCTTTTTGGCTGTTGGACCGAATCTATCTGAAAACCAAAAAGCTCCGGGCGGTGGAGAGGGCATCGATGATGTATCCCAATGCAGCCAACCTGATCATTCCCATAGTTTCCTATGTTTTGGGGGAGGAATGGGTGGTATATAGCGCTGCCTTTTTGTCGGTTCAGCTGCTCTTCCTGTGGACTCATGGGATTCGGGTGTTCTCCCCCGACACCAAGGCCGATTTCAAAAAGATCTTACTCAACCCCACCATCCTTGCCATTGCGCTGGGACTGATTTTGCTGATCCTTAACGTTCAATTGCCACCCTTTGCCAAGGATATTACAACCACCTTCGGCAATATGTTGGGGCCCATTGGAATGTTGACTGCCGGCGTTCTTGCAACCAAGGTGGATGTGAAAAAAGCAATCAAAAACAAAAAGATGTATCTGATCTCTCTCGCACGAATCATCGCATACCCCATCCTGACGCTTTTGATTGCAAAGCTGCTTTCGCTGCTGCCCGTTGCCCACGGCAAAGAGATTCTTTTGATTCCCTTTTTGGCCAGCACCTCTCCGGCCGCAACCACCATTGTTCAATTTGCCCAGCTCAAGAAAGCCGACACCAGTCTGGCGGTGGAGATCAATGTCTGTTCCACTATTTTGAGTATTGGAACTATGCCGATTTGGGTTGCGCTATATTCTGCATTTATTTAAAACAACAAAAAGGAGAGTTTATCTATGAAACAGCTCTATCTTGATATTATGGAACTGTCGCTGGGGGCATATACCGATGAGCGGATCCGGGAATATATCGATAAGGTAAAGCGTGATGGTCTTACCGAGCACGGTTTCCCAAGGCTTGGCGCCAACATCGGTATTTTGATGGCTTACGGCAGACGGCTGGAGCTGAAAAGCTATTTTATTGAGATTATCGACCTTTGCTTATATGGCTTTGCCCACCCGATCACCAAATCCAGAGGGGGCAATAACTTTGCTATCCGTGAGGTATGCCACGCACTGATGGAGCTTGAAAAAACGAATGTAATCGATCGGGAACAGCTGGGAGTTTGGAAAGAGAAGCTTGCAGCATTGGAAATTTCTGCAACCTATACCCAAATCGTGTCTGAAGAGCGCCCCACCCCCGGAAACTGGGCGTATTTTGCCGCAGTGAGCGAGCAGGCAAGATGTCAGTTGTGCGGCCTGGATGCCACCGCTTTTATAGAGAATCAGTTGCCATCCCAGCTATTGCGCCTTGACGAAAACGGAATGTACCGTGACGGCAGTTTGAAGGGACCACATCAACCTGTGGTATACGATATGGCTGCCAGAAACCTGATTGCCCTGTCGCTGTTTAGGGGTTATGAGGGGAAATATGCAGGCGAGATTGAAAAAATGATGGAAAACTCCGACGATCTTACCCTGAAAATGCAGTCAGTTACAGGCGAGCTTGCCTTTGGCGGCAGAAGCAATCAATTCTTCCACAACGAAGTGGTGTTTGCAAATTATTGCGAGCTTCGTGCCGCACTTCTTCATAAAAAAGGGGAGAAGGAAAAAGCAGGGGCATTTAAGGCGGCAGCAAAAAAGGCAGCGGAAAACTGTATGCAATGGCTGCAGGAAAAGCCTATGAGCCACATCAAAAATCATTTTGATCCCGATTTGCAATTGGGTTGTGAAGGCTACGCATATTTCAATAAATATATGATAACGGTTGCATCCAGTGCGTATCTTGCGTACCTTGTTGCTGACGATAGCATCGAGCCCACCGTTGCCCCTGCGGATATCGGCGACTTTATTGTTGAAACGGGCGAGGATTTTCACAAGGTGTGCATCAATGCCGGCGGGTATTTTATTGAAATTGATTACAACGCCGACCCTGGCGATGATGCAAGCGGTTTGGGCCGTGTACATAAGAAAAACTGCGATTCAAGGGTTTGCTTATCGGTACCGTTCCCTCACGAGCAGGCAAAGTATAAACTGGAAACGCCTAACAAGCACCCCTTGTCGATTTGCGGCTTTAAAAATACTGCCGATGGAATCGTCTGTTCCGCACAAGAGAATGTGCGCCACAGGCTGATTCTGAAAACACGGGGCGAGGGACAGTATTCGGCTGTGTTCGGCTGTGATTTGAACGACGAACAGTTATTTACCGAAAAATACACCGTGTCAGGCACAGGTGTTCATGCCCAATTTCCCGGCGCTGACGGAATTTTGGTTCCTGTCTTCTTGTTTGACGGCGTGAAGGAAACCGAGATTTTGGCAGCAGATGGCCAAATTCTCGTGAAATACAACGGCAGCTTCTGCAAATACACCTTTTCCGGAGAGCCCGAGGAATACGGCATCTTCTTTAATAGGAACGGCCGCTACCGCGCATATAAGATCAATACTGACAAACTTCATATTGAAATAGGTGATATTAATGAACTATAATTTTGGACTATGCTCCATTTCCTTTAGGAAACATACACCGGAAGAAATACTGCGCGAGATGAAAGCGGCGGGACTTTCAGTGATTGAATGGGGCAGCGATGTGCATTGTCCGCCGGAAAATGCGAAAGAGATTGATGGGCTTCAAAAGCAGTACGAAATCAAGTGCTGCTCCTACGGCACCTATTTTCGTTTGGGTGTTACCCCGCTTTGCGAATTAGAGCAGTACATAAAGGCGGCAAGGACGCTGGGCACTGACATTTTAAGACTTTGGTGCGGCGATAAAAACAGCCAAGACTATACTGAAAGCGAAAAAAGGGAGCTGTTTGCGGCCTGCAAAGCTGCTGCGAAAATTGCCGAAGCAGAGGGCGTAACGCTCTGTATGGAATGCCACAACAAAACCTACACAAACGCAAAAGATGCTGCTCTGGAGCTGATGGAGGAGGTGGCGTCGCCCTATTTTCGTATGTATTGGCAGCCCAATCAGCATCGGGAGCAGGAAGAGAATATTGCCTACGCAAAGGCAATTGCACCCTATACCGTCAATATCCACGTCTTTAACTGGAAAGGGAAGGAAAAATATCCCTTGCAGGATGCAAAGGATATTTGGAGAGAGTATCTTTCCTGCTTTGACAGCGAAAAGAATTTGCTTTTGGAATTTATGCCCGATGGCAAGCTGGAAACGCTGGCACGGGAGGCACAGGCAATGAAGGAGATTGCAGAATGAAAACGATTTATTTATGTGAAAAAGAGAAAACTACCAGAAATGTATTCGGCACACAGGAGCAGGTCTTCTGCAAGGCGGATGTGTTGGAGAATCCCGACAGCTTCCGGGATACGGAGTATGTATTTTCCACTTGGGGTATGCCCCAATTCTCTGAGGAGGAGATTAAGGAATATCTCCCTTCACTGAAAGTAGTGTTTTATGGTGCGGGAACGGTGCAAAAATTTGCACGGCCTTTTTTGAATTGCGGCGTAAAGATTTTTTCCGCATGGGCGGCAAACGCCGTGCCGGTAGCGGAATATACCGTAGCACAGATCATTCTGGCGAATAAGGGCTTTTACGGCAGTAGCCGCATTAGTAAAACCGGCGACCGTAATGCGGCAAAAGCATATTTTGGCGCCTTCCCAGGAAACTATGATGTGAAGGTCGGCATCATCGGTGCGGGAATGATCGGCAGAATGGTCATCGACCGGTTGAAGGAGTATCACATTGAGGTACTGGTGTCCTCCACCTCTATGACACCGGAAAAAGCTGCAGAGCTGGGCGTTACCAAAGCATCTATGGAAACCATCTTTGCGGAGTGCTCCGTGGTATCTAACCATCTTGCGAACAATGCCCAGACAAAAGGTATGCTAAACGGTGTGCTTTTTGAAAAAATGCGCCCCTACGCAACGTTTGTAAACACAGGGCGGGGTGCACAGGTTGTTGAAGCCGATTTAATCAAAGTTTTAAAAGAGCGACCCGACCTTACGGCGCTTCTTGATGTAACCTATCCTGAACCTCCCGAAGAAGGCAGTGAGCTGTATACTCTGCCAAACTGTATATTAACACCCCACATTGCAGGCAGCAGCGGCAACGAAGTGCGCCGAATGGGTGAGTATATGGAAGAAGAATACCAGAATTTCATCCAAAATAAGCCCTGCAAGTATGAAGTAACCTGGGAAATGCTTGAAAAAATGGCATAAAGAGGGACAGATTTTCTGCAAAAGAAGAAACGGTCATTACTTCAGCGTGTAGAGAAGCTTTGGGTTTGTATTTTTATATGCGCTTTGAAATACTTGTTTTTTGTGATATAATAAGCACAATCCCCGCCAAAAGGTGAAAATGAAGCAAATATAGAGAGTTGATTCTATGAAAAAACAAGTAATATTATTGAATGGTCCGTCCAGTAGCGGAAAATCCACATTGGCAAAAGCGCTGCAGGCACGGATTGAAGAAAGCAAAAAAGAAAAATACGAGATTGTATCTATCGATGATTTTCTGAAATTTGCAACGGACGAAGCAATTTATGAGGATGATGTGTTTGCAATTTCAGGCGATATGTGTGAAAAAGTGTTACAGATTTTGCAAGACACCCCCGGGGTGATCATCGACCACGTGATTACCAGCGAGCGGATTTTTAGACAACTGATTACAAAATTAGAGCGATATGGTATATTGCTTGTTCGTGTAACCTGCCCGTTAGCAGTCCTGCAAAAGCGGGAGCAGGAACGCAAGAACAGAAGCATAGGTTCTGCGGAAGCTTCCACGACCTATTTGTATCCCAAAGAAGGCTATGACATTACGGTAGATACTTATCATATGCCATTAGAACAGTGCACGAAAAGCATTTGCGATGCGCTGGCATAAAATCTCCTCAAAAGACAAAGAAAGAGCCCTCCGGCAGGAGGGCTCTTTTAATATTTTCCGGGAGAGATGCCGGTTAGCTGCTTGAAGACCCGGCTGAAATAGTACTCATTTTGAAAACCGCAGGTTCGGGCCACCTCTGCCAGTGTGAACATACCGCTGGACAGCAGCTCCTTTGCCCGGCGCACCCGAATCTCGTTCAGCCTTTGCCGCAGAGAAACGCCGTAATGCTTCTTAAACAGCAACCGCAGGTGGGAGGAGGAGATTCCTACGGCATTTGCAATGTCATCGTTTGTAATGTAGGAGGAAAAGTTGTTTTCCATATAAATCAGAGCTTGTTCTGCATAGCCTTCTTTTAGCGAAAGAGACCGATGATAAGACTCCTGAATGATACAGCAGAGGATCTCCTGCACATTGGCACGCAGCCGCGTCTGTGAGCAAACGGTATAGTTGACATTCAGGTGCACTGCTTCGAAAAACAGATCCAGATACCGCTGGGGATAGGCAGTGGTGAAGAGCCGGTCGGACAGATACTGCCACAGCACTTCCTCCGGGTTGGCATGGTAGGAAATGACGATATAGCTTGCGTCCTGGTCGCCGGTGTTTTCCATCTGATAGCAGTCGTGCTGACGCAGCAGCAAAATGCTGCCTGCCGATGCGCAAACAGTTTCCTGCTCCAGCGTTATAGTCAGCTCTCCGGATATGACAAAAACAAGGCCGTGCGCTTTGCGGTCGTCCTGCCGGAAGATACGCCCGGGAACGCACCGCTTGCGGTGGGCAACAAAGGGCACCTTGCTGACAAAAAACTCCTGTTCTATGCCGATCACCTCCAAACCATCGAAAATTATAATAAATATATAGCAAAACCCGGAAAAAAGCAATACCTTAATCGAAAATTATAAAAATACCGTCGAATATAGGGTTGATTACCCCAAAATATTGTGGTATGATAACATTGACTAAACTTATAAGGAGTGGAACTATGACCAAAGAAGAAGTAAAAGCATTAGCCAAAAGTCTGGGTGCTGACCTGGTAGGTATTACCTCTATGGACCGTTTTGAGGGTGCTCCCAAATCTATGGACCCCCGTTACATTATGCCGGAAGCCAAGAGTATGATTGTTATGGCCTTCCGTGTAATGCGTGGCTCTCTGCGCGGTATTGAGGAAGGTACTTTCTTCAGCAACTACTCCGCAATGGGTTACGGCGGCCTGACCTACAACTATATTCCCATGACCGTTATCAACCTCTGCAAGTACATCGAGGATGAGGGCTACGAGGCCATTCCCATCGGCCACCAGAGCGACTGGCGTGCAGTGAATATGCACGGCATTAAGAAAAAGAATTACTCTGTGCCTGTAGCACCCGACAAGCCGGCTCCCGATATTATGATTCACCTGCGAATTGCCGCATATCTGGCAGGTCTGGGTGAAATCGGTTACAGCAAGATGTTCCTGACGCCTGAGTTCGGTCCCCGTGTCCGTATCGGCGTTGTGCTGACGGAGATGGAGTTTGAACCCGATCCCATTTACGACGGTCCTAAGCTCTGCAACCGCTGTATGGCTTGCGCCAACGCCTGCCCCGGCGGCTGTATCAGCAAGACTGAGACCGTTAAGGTTACCCTTGCCGGCCACGAGGTTGAGTGGGGCAAGATCGATATCCAGAAGTGTAACGACTACTTCTCCGGCGGTAAGTATCCCGAGGGTGATGAAGTTGCAGACTACAATCCCGATAACGATAAGGTTACCCGTGGACCTCACACCCCCTTCGTTCACCGTCCCAAGAAGCTCTATAACTCCGGTCAGGCTATTTGCGGCGCTGCCGGCTGTACCCGTGCTTGTATGATCAGCATGGAAGCCCGTGGTGTGGTGAAGAATAAGTTCCATACGCCCTTCCGCCGTCGGAAGCCGTGGCATGTGGATTGGAGCGAGAACGGCAACATTACTTATGATGCGGCTGAACAGACCGTAAAAGAACAGAAAAATGAAGCAGACTAAGACGCCACTCAGCATTGGCTATGCCCAACCGGGGGAGGGACAGTTTTCCTTTTCGGATATTGTCCGCCGCTACCGGGAGGATATTGGTGAAGTGTATTTCGCTTTTCCCGGCATTGCCAGCGGCAGAAGCCCCTTAGGCGGAGAAACCGGCTTTACGGACTTTGACGCTTTGGAGGTCTTGACGGAGGAGCTGTCTCAGGTTGCCCAAATGGGTGTGAAGCTGCACCTTTTGTTTAACGCTTCCTGCAACGGTGCGGATGCCCTCAGCATCGCCCATCAGAATCAGGTCTATTCCGTTATGGACTACTTGGACAGCAAGGGTCTGTATCCGGCGGGCATTACCACCGGCTCTCCCGTAACGGCTCAGATTCTCCGTAAGGAGGACCAGGAGCTGGATATCCGTGCCTCTGTGAATATGCGGATCGGCACTATAAAGGGCATCCAGTATGTAGAGCACCTGTTTGACAGCTTTTGCATCAGCAAGGATGTGAATCGGGACCCGGAGAATTTGCACCGCATTGCGCAGTATCTGCATGCAAACGGCAAAAAGCTTTCCGTTTTAGCCAACAGCGGCTGCCTGCGGGCCTGCTCTATGCAGACCTTCCACGATAACGCAGTTGCCCACGAAGCGGAGATTCGCACCAAAGCAAATATCGAATGGGCGAAGCTTGCCGGTTGTCGGGAATATCTGTCCAAGCCGGAAAATTACACCGCCTTTTTGCAGAACACTTGGATTCGTCCGGAGGATCTGCACAATTATGACGGCGTGGCGGATATTATTAAGCTGGCTACCCGGATGCATTCTCTGCCGACTGTGGTAGTGGATGCTTACGCCAAACGGCGGTATCACGGAAACCTTGCCGATTTGTTTGAACCGGGCCATGGTCCGCTGTTTGCTCCTTGGGTGGTGGATAACGACCGCTTCCCGGAGGATTGGTACGAAAGAACCACCGCTTGCAATAAGGATTGCACCCACTGCAATTATTGCGAAAATGTACGCAAGCAGGTATTCATTCTGCCGGAAATGTAAGAAAAACCCCCTGGTATGTTTCGTACCGGGGGGTATATTTATGCGCGCAAAAGCGGTAGGTTTTCACCTACCGCTTCCTTTATTCTTTTTTAAGGGCACATTCCAGCTGGGCAAAGACACGCATCACATCGCCCTGTCCCACATCCAATTGAATTTCGGAAGGATCAATTGGTTTTCCTTCGAATAGGGGCACATAGACATCGCAAAGGCGGGTACCTTCCATCATCTTTTTGCCGGTGAGGGCTTGCGCCAAGGCGTTTGTTGTCAGCATCTGCGGAGGCATTTGTACCGGGGCTGCCACGACCTTGGGCTCTTCTGCTAACGGTTCAGGCGTTGCGCCCAAAAGCTTTTCGCAAAGGAAGCCGGAAATCAGATTCAAATCCTCCAGTGCCCAGCTGTGCTGGGTGTTGGTAAGCCGGAAAGCAAAGTCCTCACTACCAAGCTGCATATATGTATTTTTTACCTTTCGGGCGTTGCGATATGCCAAGTCCTGAGGAATCAGGTTGTCGTGCTTTCCGCCCTCCAAAAGCAGGGGCTTCGGCGCGAAAAGGCTGTAAATTTCCCACATCTCCGGCCCAAAGACCGCACCCTCCAAAAGATTACAGGCGCAGTGCCGGCGCTCTTTCCCTAAAAGGTAACCGGTTTCTGAAGGATAGCCCGAGGAACAAAGCACCTCCAATTCCGGTGCCATTGCTGCCAAAAACATGGTCAGCGTGCCACCGCCGGAGTTGCCGCAGGCAGCCAGCTTGGAGAAGCGGTTATCTTTGACCATTTTGCGAACCAGCGCCACGGTTTCCATTACGATCATACCCTGCAGGGTCAGACCGCAGTAGAAGGGAGCAACGGTAAGCCAGTGGTCCTCGGTCTTAAAGACGGAGGGGTCTTTGGCTCGGTCGCCCTGTCCGATGTTTTCTATAACAAGTGCGGCAATGCCCAAGCTTGCCAGCCGATGGCCCATCGCCTGATAGCTGTTTGTCCGACGGCCTTCTTTACCGTGGCCGCAGCATACAAAGACCAAGGGCACTTTTTTGTCGGTTTTGGGCATAAACAGGGTGCAGCAGCCCCAGAAATTCTCCCAAGTAGGGTAGATGCACTCTGCGGCGTAGAAGCTGCCGTAATCCTGACGGCTGACCTCCTGAAAATCCCCGATTTGAGGGACAAGCTCGTCCTTCCAGCGAAGCATCTTCTTCACACCTGCCAAGACCTTTTCCCGATCTTCCGGGAAAGAAGCCGGCTTTCTTTCTGCCCGGGCAGCGGCGAAGCGGCGTTCATATTCATCAAAAATCTGCGTCGTGCGAAGCCATTTACTGTTCATAGGCCCACTCCTTTGCATTTTTTAACATTATAGCACAGGAATATCGGAAAAGCTATGCAAAATATGATGAAATGGTTGCAGAAAATGTTCACTTCGAGGATTATCAAAAGAAAATGCCTTTCGCAGATTTTGCGAAAGGCATTTTTAAAAGCTATTATTTCATCATAAGCGTGTAGATGAAGGGGAGGGACTTGGAGTTGCGGTCGATGCGTACCGTAACAGACTGCGCATCCTTGGCGGGTGTGAAGGTGCGGGTAATTTCCAGCATACCGTCGCCTGTAACACTGTGGCGGGTCATATCTCCGTCGATGGCAAGGTCAATGCTGAGTGTGCCGGTATCGCCCTTGCCACGGATTACAATGGTGTTTTCCTCATTGGGTCTGACCTTCATATCGTAGGAGAACCAGCCGTGGGCGTTCAGCATAGACCAGTATATACCTCTTTCAGAGCCTGCGGTACGGCAGTTGCCGTCGTCCAAGGTGAGAGCGGCGGAGAAGTTGGGCTCTCTCTTCGAGTTGTGTCCTTCATCAAAACCGCCTGCCACCACATAATCAATGGGGTTCTGCTCTGCCAGCATATGTCTGGCTTCAACCTCCAGCTCAAGCGCTCGACCCAGCAGGTTCTTAAGGTGGTATACATGGCCGGTGCGCTTAGAGTAGTCTACCTTGATGCCGTGGATCAGGAAGGGACTGCCGGGCTTGAGGGAAAGCCTCTCACCGTGCCAATCTGCGCCCAGTTCCTTGTAGGCAATCTCATCCAATGCGGTCATTCTGTCAATAGCGGCAAAGACATCGGGCAGAACACTCTCGTCGTTTTCCTCAAAGTATTTAGCCATACCGATACAGACCTTGGAGAGATCCTTGAATATTTTGGCCATATAAAGGAAGTTGGCAAAGCGCATATATACGCTGTAGTACTTCTCAGGATCGAGTTTGCCTTCCAAGGTCTTAATCAGGTTGTATTTTTCCTCGATTTTTGCAATGGCCTCGTCTTTGTCTTTTAGGACAACCTCGGGGCGGCAGAACTTATAGCCATCGGCACGCATTTTATCGGTAAGCTGGAAATCTTTTCTAAAGAATCTGTAGCTGTTCTTGATTCTGTGCAGAGGCGGGAAGTTACTGAGCCAGTGCAGGGCTCTGCCTTCTGCGTGCAGGGCTTTCACCTGCAGCTCTTCGGTTTCTTCCATTGCCTCTCTGACGATGGGACCATACTCACCGTACTCACGGGCGAAGAAAGCGTCGATTGCGGCGTCAACATCCTTGCCGTCAACCGCAGCGTTCATAATCTCCAGGTTTACCTCGTTGGGTGTACCGAAGGGGTGGAAGCCGTTGCGGTCAATACGGGATACGAAGCCAAGCGCGCCGAATTTGTTACAGTGCTCCACTCGCTCCAGAATGTGATTCTTCAGCATCAGGGGCAAGAAACCCTTGCCGAAATATTCACCGAACAGGTCGGTTTCAATAATGAGGGGATTTTTAATCCGTGCAAGGAACGGGTTGGGGGGTCTGACCAAGGACCAGTCATACTTTGTCCACTTATCGCAGACAAGAAGCTTGTCGGAAATCTGCTCGTAAGCATCCATCAGGTCATCATAGTCCTGCGCGACACTGGCGAAGGGGCGGACAATCAGCTCCTTGCCCAGCCGATTACAGGTATCATAAAGAATTTGGGTTACATATTTGACCCGTTCCACCTTGCCAAGCTTCTGATTCTTCAGCTTAAGCAGGGGGATTCTGGTTTCGTGGAGGGTGAGAACGATACCTGTCATTTTGGGATAGGTATGGAAGAAATCCTCAATCTTATTTTCAAGGAAGTCCTTGATAAGGGGGTGGGTTACCTCCACATCACCGTCTGCGTTATGAATTTCGGGATATACCTCGTCAAAATTCTTAGGAATTTCCAATTCGTGGTGCCAATAGTAGCTCTTGATGCCGTGGGCGGAAACCATATCCAGCGCCTCATTGACAACCTTTTCGCAGTATTTAATGTACTCCAGGTCTTTGCCGTCGTTAAATTGGGCGTACTTGCGGTAGAGCATCATTCCGTCGCAATTTCCCTTGTCGATCTTGTGTGTAGGGCCAATGAGCTCAAAGTGCTTAATGTCGTGAGCAATTGCATACTCTGCGCACTTTTTCATATATTCGCCATCAACAACCACAGGGTTCAGGAATGATATACCTTTAAATGCCATACTTACACATCCTTCCTAATAAAACTACGGCTTGATTATACACTATGCCGGACCGATTTTCAATAGTTTGTAGGACAAAAAGCCTCTGGAAAGGGTAAAATTCTGTCAATTCGAAGCAGTTTCCTGCAAAGGTTATTCCTGCCTCTTTCTGTATTTACAGCTCTTTTTTGAAGGTACCTGCCACTTTAAGCTTATCGCAGCAGCAGGAAAGATCCCGGAGCATCTGTACGCCGTCTTCACCGCCGATGTCGCCCTCCAGCTCCGCATAGAAATAATACTGCCACAAAAGCTCCTTCATATTTCTGCTTCGGAGAGACAGCATATTAAAGCCGTGCTTGCCGATAATATCAATGGCCTTTGCCAGCGCACCGGCTTCGTTGCGGACGGTGAACATCAAAATGGTGTGCACACCCTTTTCTCCGGAGGAATGGTTGGTGGCGGCCCGGGAAAGAACGGCAAATTTTGTGGTGTTGTTGCGGCTGGCATTAATGTTCTTTTCAAGCACGCAAAGACCGAAAATCTCCGCCGCTTCTGCGCTTGCGATGGCGGCAACCGATTTATCACCATTTGCTGCAACATATTTGGCGGCAAGGGCGGTATTGGCATACTCCCGGGGCACAAAGCCTTTTTCCTGAATGTAGGTGGCACACTGACCCAGTGCCTGGGGGTGGCTGACCACCTCTTTAATTTGGGAAAGGGTAGCGCCGGGAACGCCTAAAAGATCTTGGGTAACGGCCAGCTCCGTTACGCCATTTACATACAAAGAGCCGGAGAAAATAAGGTCTGTAACCTGCCCGACCTCGCCGTTATAGCTGTTCTCGGTGGGGAGCACTGCCACATCACATTCTCCGCTTTCCACGGCGGCATAGGCGGCGGCAAAATCGGGATAGGCAATTTTCTGTGCCGAGGGGAACAGCCGGCAGGTGGCGATATGGGCGAACGCCCCCTCTGTGCCACTGTAGGCTACCCGCATACCGTGCATCAGCCGCTCCTGATAAGCCCGGGAGAGCGCCATATTTTCCGAGAGGAAACGCACATAATACTCCCGCAGGGTCTGGTCCTCAATAAGCTGGGCGTTGCGTCCTATGACCTCTGCTTCCCGCTGGGCATCC
The DNA here is from genome assembly GCA_045535135.1 of Faecousia sp. Taxonomy (GTDB): domain Bacteria; phylum Bacillota; class Clostridia; order Oscillospirales; family Oscillospiraceae; genus Faecousia. The sequence continues at coordinate 3,441 of JAZSKZ010000114.1, read as the reverse complement.
CGGATTTGCAGACCGTGCTCCATTTTGTAGGCACATACGGTCTCAGAAGCCTTCATACGGATGCAGAAAAGCTCTGCCATTTTTTTGTCGGTTTCATTGATGATTTTCCGTGCTTCTTCCAATGCGTTCATTTTTGTTTCTCCTTACTTACTCAAGGTCTCGGCAATTTCATAAACCAGCGCTTCCGACTTTTCCCAGCCTAAGCAGGGATCGGTAATAGACTGACCGTAAACGGTGCCCTCCGGCTTCTGGGCGCCGTCTACCAGATAGCTTTCAATCATAATGCCCTTGACCATTTTTCGAATATCCTCGTTTTGCCGGCGGCTGTAGAGGATGTCCCGGGTAATACGCACCTGCTCCAGACAGCGCTTGCCGGAGTTTTCGTGGTTTGCGTCCACAATCACGGCAGGATTTAAAAGGCCTGTTTTTTCATAAGCCTCCCGGAGTGCCAGCAGGTTTTCATAGTGATAGTTGGAAACGGGCTTGCCGGTGGCATCCTGATAACCCCGCAAAATGGCGTGGGTGAGGGGGTTGCCGGTGCTTTCCACCTCCCAGCCTCTGTAGATAAAAGTGTGCCCGTGCTGTGCTGCCGAGATGGCATTCATCATTACGGAAAGCTCACCGCTGGTAGGATTTTTCATACCTACGGGGATATCAAGTCCGGAGGCGGTCAGCCGATGCTGTTGGTTCTCCACAGAGCGGGCGCCTACCGCTACATAAGAAAGCAGGTCAGACAGATAGCGGTAATTATCGGGATAGAGCATCTCGTCTGCACAGCTGAAGCCATAGTCCCGAAGCGCAGAAAGGTGGAGATCCCGAATAGCCACGATACCTGCAAGCATATCAGGCTTTTCTGTGGGGTTGGGCTGGTGCAGCATACCCATATAGCCGTCGCCTCTGGTGCGGGGTTTGTTGGTATAGACACGGGGGATAATAAGAATACAGTCAGATACCTGATCCTGTACCTTGCGAAGTCTGCCGAGGTATTCCATTACGGATTCCTTATGGTCTGCGGAGCAGGGACCGATTACCAAAAGCAGCTTTTGGGACTCGCCTAAAAATACTTTTTTAATCTCCTCGTCCCGCTCTGCTTTGATGCGGGACATTTCTTCACTGACAGGATACAGTGCTTTAATTTCCTGAGGAATGGGGAGCTTGTGGTGGAAATTCATATTCATAATCTTTACCTTCTTTCTGTATGCGTAGCAATAAAAAATCCCCACAGGTTTGAAATAGATTCAAACAGCTGTGCGGACTTTTCCGTATATTCCAAAATCACCATTGGGGCGACAGCAGGGAAGCCATCGCGTCAATGTTTTTCGGCAAAAGCAGAAAAGCAGCACAGATGGCTAAAGCTAAATCGATCACTGAGAACATTGTAGCGGATACACATATGCGGCTTTCCCCTTTCTTTATGGTTTGATAAGTATTTTAATCCCCCCTTTTGGATTTGTCAAGAGCTTGCGGGGGGAAAATCCCCATATAGAAGATAAAGCATTGGCTGTTTTACCCTCTACAAGGCAAATTGTGGCAAATTGCCGCCATTTTTTGTGGGAAAAAGCAGATTATACTTGAAAAAAAGACCGTTGGGCGGTACAATATTAAAAGATAAAAATAGAAAGGTGGCATACTATGTTTCAAGGCAACGAAAGAATTACCGTCTGCGATCATCCCCTGATTAAGCACAAAATTTCTATGCTCCGCAATAAGAGCACAGGCACCAACGAGTTCCGTAAAATTGTGGAAGAAATCGCTATGCTTATTGGCTACGAGGCGCTTCGCGATCTGAAGCTTGAGTATGTAGATGTGGAGACTCCTCTGGAGGTGGCTTCCTGCCCTGTGATTGCCGGTAAGAAGCAGGCAATTATCCCTATTCTCCGGGCAGGTTTGGGTATGACCGATGGTCTGCTCCGTCTGCTGCCTACTGCAAAGGTGGGACATATCGGTATGTACCGGGATGAGGAAACCTTCCAGCCTAAGGCGTATTATTGCAAGCTGCCCAGAGCGATTGACCAGCGGCGGATTTTTGTGGTTGATCCCATGCTTGCCACCGGCGGCTCGGCTGTGGCGGCTGTGGATTTTATTAAGCAGCAGGGCGGCAAGGACATTAGCTTCCTTTGCATTATCGCTGCGCCTAAGGGTGTGGAGACGTTGATGGCGGCGCACCCGGACATTAAGCTCTATATCGGCAATCTGGACCGGGAGCTGAACGAAAAAGCATATATTCTGCCCGGACTGGGCGATGCCGGCGACCGTATCTTTGGCACAAAGTAAAATTATTATCTGTCAACGCCCCTTGCTTCAGCTTTGGGGCGGTTGACATAAAATGTGTAAAATGAGCGTTTGGCTATGAGATGGAAAAAATGGGAAGCGCTTCCCAAAGAAATGCAAAATCCCCAAGTGCGTCCCTATTATGACCTTTTGCAGAGTAAAAGGGGCGTACTTTTGGCAAAACGGGTATTTGATGTGGTTGCGGCAACCGCGCTTTTATTGCTGCTGTGGCCGATAATGGCGGTGCTCGCGCTACTTATTGCTGTGGATTCTCCCGGAGGTGCGATTTTCCGGCAGGAGCGGGTAACTCAGTACGGAAAAATTTTTAGAATTCACAAATTCCGCACAATGTATCGGGCAGAAGGTGAGCCGGGACTCCAGCTGACCCGGAAAAACGACCAAAGAATCACAAGAGTCGGCGGCGTTTTGCGGAAATATCGGCTGGATGAGCTGCCGCAGCTTTTGGATGTGCTTGTCGGCAATATGAGCTTTGTAGGAACCCGTCCGGAAGTTCCCCGCTATGTGGCTGCCTACACTCCGGAGATGTATGCTACGCTACTGCTGCCGGCCGGGATTACCAGCCGAACAAGTATTATGTTTAAGGATGAGAGCCCTTTGCTTGTGGATGCGGAGGATATGGAACAAGCCTACATAGAAAGGATTCTTCCGGAGAAGATGGTGTATAACCTGCAGGATGTGAAGGATCTGCGCTTTTGGGGAGAACTGAAGATTATGCTGCAAACTGTGGCTGCAGTATGTAAAAGAGGATAAATTATGACAGTGTCCATATGCGTGGTGGCAAGGAACGAGGGCCTTCACCTGCCAGCCTTGCTGGCGGATATCGCTGCCCAGACCTATCCGCACGAAAAGACGGAAATCATTCTGGTGGACAGCGCTTCTACGGACAATACAAAGTCTATTATGGAGGCTTTTGCGGCAGATAATAGCTTTTTCCGGGTACAGGTGCTGGATAATCCCAAGATTCTGCAGGCGGCAGGATGGAACGTGGCTGTTCGGGCAGCCCGAATGGATGTGATTATCCGTATGGATGCCCATACGGCCGTCCCGGCAGATTTTGTTGCCAAAAATATGGAGTGGCAAAAGAAGGGCGAGTACATCACCGGCGGAAAACGGCCTTGCCGAAGCACCAACAAGTCGGATCGTAGCCAT